>JAQBNX010000861.1 GCA_028288385.1 Spirosoma sp. | reverse complement strand
ATCTCATTTATACATACGAAACATTAAAACTTGTTCATGTGTTGTATCGATGTGAGTTTGTACTAAACTCATAATAAATAGCCCTCTTTTGTCAATCACTGGACCCATAGTTTGCATTGAAGATGATGACGACGACCAACATTTAATAAGCGAAGTGATCAAGGAGCTACAAGTTCCTAATGAATTACGCTTTTTCACTGACGGCGATGCTGTGTTCCACTATTTAGAGACTACTTCTCAAAAGCCGTTTTTAATCTTGTGTGACATCAATTTACCGCGCATGAATGGAATCGAACTACGAAAACGACTCAACGAAAATGAGTACCTAAGAAGAAAGTCCATTCCGTTCCTGTTTGTCTCGACAGCGGCCAATTCTGGTTTGGTTCGGTTGGCTTATGATGAAACGGTTCAAGGTTACTTTAAAAAACCTGATGGCTACTCTGCACTGAGAGAACAGGTCAAGTTAATTATTGCATATTGGCGTGAATGCATTCATCCCAATAGCCAGTTATAACCCTACATTTAGGCCACCATCTTACCAAGCGAAACTTTAATCGCTAATCATGCGCCCGCCGGTGGCTGAGGCAAAAAAGTTTATGTTCACTCAAAATCCCACTTCGTAAGGCGTCCCCCGCCAGTGGTCGAGCGCGGCCCGCTGGTCAGCAGTCAGTCGTAGGGTTTGTCTTACATCGAATAAGGTAGGCTGACGGTTGATGCGGTTGATACGTCGTCGTAGGTTATTAGGTTCATTATGAAAGGCGTTGCGGGCGTTGTGAGCCGCCCGCGAAAATTCGTCCTCTTTTGAGCCTTTGGCGTACTGTCTGAACATACTGTTTAGCCTCATTAGGAGATCATCGTCGTTGCGTAGCATTGCGGGCGATACGAACCGACGAACGCCCCGCCTAGCTGTTGATGTTGGGGGAATTGGTAAACCTGTTATAGGACAGACTACGGCCTCTGAGTGGGTGTTGATTGGGGTAGTATTGATGTCACATTGTAACGCTGAATACAAGGGGTTAATTTGTGACATTTTCGGTTCTGAAGGATCGGTTAATTTGTGACACGTTTCAGGGGTGTTCTTCACAGTAGTTTCACAGTAAACGGCCTTTCTCACCCCGGTTAATTCGTGACATTTTTCAGGGTCTTTTATTTCTGTTTTATTGCTGCTATTGCCCTCAACTCTGACTGCATTGTTTGTGTTTTTCCAGGTCATCCGGTGTTCATTAATGCGCGTCAGCAGGTTGTCGTCAACGGTGGTCAATCGCTCCCACGTTTGCCCAATGAGCGCGGCCGTTTGAGCCTGCCAGTTTCCGCCCCCGTACTGGTCGAGCAACGCCCGGTAATTACGTTCGGCGCGGTGCAATCGTTGGCGGTAGGCGGTTGCCTGTTTCGGCGTTAGATCGTCAGGTATCTGCCAGTAACGCGGGTTGCGCCCGTTCTGGCAAATGTCCCGTTCGCGGGGCGTCAGCCGGTCGGCATTGATTGATGGATCATCAAAAAGTATCTGGGTAAAGGCATTGACCAACAACGCTCCCAAAGGCTCATAGTTAGTCACATTCAGCAGATCGGCCAATGTGTTGAGTCGAACGCCCGTATTGTTGAAATAGGCCATCTTCATAACCTTGATTTCAACCCGCAGCAGGTAGTCACCAAAACCCTTTTGTTTGCCCTTGTCGTACAACTTAAGGGTAAACTGTTGGAATTGACATTCGTAGTAAGGTGTCTGGCTGCGGGAGTCACGGTAGAACGGTTTGTTTTTGTAGCTGACTAGGTTTCGTAATAATTCAGCAGCCGGGAACGGTAAGACGACATTAACCCCAAATTCGATGTTGTTGATTTTCGAGTTAAAGGGGTCAAACCCGTAGTTAGTCACCAATTCATCAAGCGTCAGCACTAGGCCATCAACCGAGAACTGATCGGCGTAATGTTGCCCCTGGTTGTGAAACTTGTGCAAACTGCCCTTGACCTCAACCTTATTGCCCTGACCACTCCGCCGGGGAACAAGCCTAAAGGTCAACCCCCGGTCAAAGGCCTGTCGTATCCGACTGAGTACAAACCCGGTTTGTGGGTCAACCAACCCCGCGAACGTTAGCCGGTCATTGGTCAGCAGTGACGGTTGGCCGTTGTTATCGACACGTACCGCAACGTCGATTATTTTGATTCCATCGAACATAGGTGAGCGAACCCCGGCCTGTGTTCGGCGCGGGGGCAACGGATTTAGTGTGTTGGTGGAATCAGAGCAGCCCTGCGTCAAGAACCGCCGACACGAACGCATCCCGTTCTTTGGGAAACGGGTAGTAGGCCGGAAAGTAGCGCAGAGTCATACGCCCGGCATCGGTCGCAAACCGCACTAAAACGCCGTTACGGACCCGATCACCGCCCCGCCCGAACGTCAGCACATTTCCCAGGTAAACGCCTATCTGAGCAGTCGGCTGTAGACCAGTGAAAAACGTGATTTTTCGCCCGCCCTTTCGTGGGCCGCCCTTCTGCGCGTTGCCTTCTTTCTTTTTCGTGTCTGGACCCCGTAAAACGATGTCGGCGTCTATGTTGTCATTGAACCGGCGGTCCTCCACAATCAATTCACGTGGCACGCGGCAAAACCCCGGCTCACATTCTTTCACGATGTAGCGCCCCCGGTAGGGGTCAAGATCAAAGGTCAGGCGGTGGGAGGTGGGTAGGTAGCTCATACGGTCCCGCCCTCCACTGCCTTAACGTGTTTGAACCGGCGCGGCTGTTTGAGCGCGGTTAATACATCGGTTTTGCGGTAGCGAACGCGCCCATTGATTTTAAGGGGAATCAGCACGGCCGGGCGGTCGTCGGTATCGGTGGCCCAATCGTGAAGGGTTGTCAGACTAACTTGCAGCGTATCGGCTGTTTGCCGCCGTGTCAGCAGATCGGGGAGGTCTAAGCCTTCGGGGGTGGGTGGTGTGTAGTTCGCCAACTCTGAGCGAACCGCCCCACGTACCAGTTCAGTCAACTGATCGGGGGTTATCTGAATTTGAGTTACTGTGCCGTACATAGCCGTAATTGGTTTGATTACAGCACGAAATTGGCGGAACTGAACAGGTGTAGTGGGTCATGTAGTGACTACAACTTTTTCAAAAAACCTACACTCTCTAAAAGTTGATTTACAGTTATTACTTTGTTTTCGTAGATGTATGGGTTATCCTTTGCCTGTTGGTAGTGTTTGGGGTCACAATTGCGAATGCACTCCGTTACGTTCTTTTCATTTCGATTCAGCAGCCAGGCAAATAATTTGCCTTTGTTCTCAGTTGTCAGGGCTTTGATAGCAGGTAAATTAAATACGCCTAATTCGTTGAGCAATAGGATTTGGTCTTTAGTAGGGGTTTCTTTTGGATTTTTAACGCCCGGCTCTGTTAATTGGGGTTGTTCGTTTAGGTGTTCAATTTCGTCGCCTTGTTCATCATAAACAGGCAACAACCGGTCGAGAGTGTAACTATGTTCTTTGTACAACTCCGGCGCAAACGTCTTTACATTTTTACGTATTATGTGCATCCATCGCCTAACCAAGTCATCAATACTCCCACATAGAAAACCATTCTCATTCAATATTCTCTCTTCTCTGGTTTTGTATTGTCCCGTGTGGGCATCTTCCACATATAGATCATAAATTGATGACAAGTGAATATCCAGCAGTCTAAATTTATTTTGGAGTAAGTCGATTAAGTAGTTAGCAAATCTATCCTGCAACTTAGAATCTTGTTGATTTAAGAAACAGTTTCTTAGTTCATTGTCTAACAGTACACAGTCTTCGTACCTTCTGTTGTTACCTGTTCTGTCAAAGTAGTTAGTTAGGTCGGCAATAGCATAACTCAACTTCAACAACTTGTTATTAGCAATAGCATTTAATCCAATACGCACTATCTGAATCTGTTCTAAAACTAGGTCTAACCGTTCGGTCTTAGAGTTAATCATTGGTCAAATCTTGGTTTGGTCGCTAAATAGTTATCGATCTACTTCGGTGGTTGGCTAAAGATTAGTTATGTCTCCTTACTGAAAATGGGCGTGGTCAAGTAACATTACTGCATTTTCCTGGGACGAAATTTTGATGTACCGTAGCAGCATCTTTTCAGACCGGTGGCCCGTAATTTTCATAATAGCAACCGGGGGTACTTTTGCCAGATATGCGTTCGTAGCAAATGACCGGCGGGCGGTATGAGTGCCAACCAACTCCCACTTTTCAGGGTATCGCGTTTCGCTGGTTCCGCCCCGTGTCCGGCTCACCTCAACCCGTTCGGTTAGGCCCGCCCGTTGGCAAAGTTCTTTCAGGTGATCGTTTAGTCGTTGGTTACTGATTGGGCGGGGTGGCACTCCGTTGTATTTCGCTACGATAGCCAGGACTTTGGAGTTAAGGGGTATGGAAACACGTTCTGAGGTTTTGAGCGTGTTACGCGTCAAAATACGGCCTTTAATGTTTTCGGCGCGTAGGTGCATGAAGTCCGAGAACCGCAACCCAGTGTAGCAACCAATCAGAAACAGGTCACGCGCCTTGTCAAGACCGGTCGTGTTAGTCAGATCGAGCGCGTAGAGCCGCGCCAGTTCGTTTTCAGTCAGGTAAACGCTATCTACCTCCTCCGAGAACTTTTTAAAGTCCTTGTGCTGAAATATGGTGTTCGTGTGCAGGCCGTCGGCGTGTGCCTGTTTCAGCATCACTTTTAAATCCTTCATCAGCGAGCCGACATAGTTGAGCGTCAGGCCCCGCCCGGTCAGCCACCCTTTCCAACTATTGTAAAAGTCCAGACTGAACGCCGGGTAGTTAATGGGTTGCCCGGTGGCGTCGCTGTAGTTCTCCAGCAACCGTTTTAATTTAAGGTAGCCAGCCAGGGTGTAGGGAGAATAGTGGGTGCTCTTGGCGTTGAGCCGACGACCGGCCCGGGCCTCCTACACAAACCGTTCTATAAACTGCATAAACGACTCCTGAACCACTACAGCAACCGGGGCGGGTTTTACTTTCTTAACGTGGCCTAGTTCGGTGCTGAGGTGCTGTTTTAGCGTAGCATTGTCGAGGGTGACAGTAGCTAATTGAAGCCGGGTCAATGTCTTTTTGAACGCGGCCCGGTAGCGGTCAAGACCGGCGTTGATAGTCTGGTAGTTTTCCCGGTCGGCGCGTCCCTTCTGATTGGTGTAAGCACGTTGGCGGTCGGCGTCCCACTGGTAGGGATCAATTGTTAGCCCGGTTGAATATACGAACCGGGTGTTAGCGTATCGGTAAACGAGCGAAATGAGGGTCGGCCGGTCAGCGCGGGGGTCTTTAAGGAGAAATTTTACGTCCTGGTCAGAAACGGTTTTCATTGGTGTAACTTGGTTTGGTCACTACCAAGTTACGAATCATATCAATACAGTTGACGGATCCGGTTGACGGAACCGCATTTCTTTCGATAAAGTATGGCAAACAAAAAACGCTAACTCGTTGATAGTTAGCGTTTAGTTAATCTCACTTGATACGGCAGAATACCGGATTTGTGCTCCCGAAGGGATTCGAACCCCTATCGTCGGTACCGGAAACCGAAATTCTATCCATTGAACTACGGAAGCATTTACTGTTTTAAGACCGGGCTGCCGGTGCGGTGCAAATATAGCAAATGGTAGGGCTTGAACGCAACTGACCATTTGAATTCTTTCATAATTGCTTCAACGTTTCCTGATCGCCAATGAGCTTCAAATATTGCAAATGGCTCATTATACCGTGAATATTGCGGATCAATTGGTGTGCTTCGGGCAGTGTTGCTATGTGCAGTTGTGTATGCTCGTTCTCACCTTCTGCACCCGTCTGGCGTCCATGAAATGCCCAGATATCCGCTAGTGGCATTCGACGTTCGAGGTAGAAGAAATAGAGTGCTTCGTCGCTGGTGGAAGTGGATGAAAACAGCGGCTTGTCAAATAACGGTTTTAGTTCGTCCGGCTCCACCTCCAGTTGCGCTTCTTCGCCTAACTCGCGGGCCGCTACTGCCACAGGCGACTCATCGTGTTCGTCAATCATCCCGGCCGGGTGCTCGAAC
>JAQBNX010000262.1 GCA_028288385.1 Spirosoma sp. | reverse complement strand
CGGCTTAGGGGGCTTGGGCACGTACTGCGCCCTTTGTTGCTCTTGGTATAGTTGAGCGGACTCTGATACCTTTTTATCGTATTCACCCCTGTTGAATCCAGGTGAGCCTGTAAGGGCATCGATAATCTGTATTAGGTTGAGCGCATCCTGTCTGATTTCATCAAGATCATGAGATCGGCAAATTGAGCCGTACTGATGCTCAATCAAGTATTTTACTCCACCTGACTCACCAATAGAGACGTTGATAAATACACCCTCTTTCGCTTGGGTGAGATCATGATAAAAGCTCACTAAAGCGTTCTTCCTGGCTATTTCCCTGTCCTCATCATCGAACAGGCCCTCAAAAAAATCGTCGTCGTTTTCCATAAAACCAAGTTAGTAGCAGATATAGTCCATCACCTCTTTGTAATAGGTGCGGAAGTGCCAGGCTGCCAACAGGAGCAGTATGCCGAAACCGGCCTTAAGGCAATAATCAAGAAAGCGGGCATCGTCGAGCTTCATGGCCGGTAGGGGTTGTCAGGAACTCGGTTGATATTTCGCTCTGTGTAGCGAAGGGCCGTATAGGCGATGTCATAGTGCGACTGCATCATTTGCCACTCGGCCGCTTCCATATCAAAGCCAGCATATTCCAACAGGCACTGACACAAACACTGGCACAGGTCGAGTCGAAGGGCGGGTGTGTGGGAGGGACAGGCGTAGTTGGCCGTGTAGTATCGGGTGCTCCATGTGCGCACCTTTATGGCCAGCTTGTAGCCGCAGTCCAGCTGGACCATTCCACCCATGCTGAAAATCCATTGCCCTAAATATTTGGTCACCTCGGCCCGATCTTCATCGTAGCGGTCCGCCGCGCGGTTGTTGCACAAGAGTTTCTCAAAATGCTCCCCGACGAACTGGTGAGCAATCGCATTGGCCCGGTCCAGATTAGTGGTCGTCATGTCAGGCGAAGAGTTTAAAGAAGAAAAAGGCCCAGACTGCGTAAGCGCCAACGATGACTGCTTTCTGTTGCCACGAAAGGCCCGTAGGCTCGATGCGTTCCGTGTCAAAGCCGATATTCTCTTCTGCCTGAGCCTCAGCCAGAAGTTTGGCCAGCATCTGATTCACCTGTTTTTGATTCCTGCCCACGTACCAGCGGGGCTTGTGGGACGCGATGGGGCTGTAGATAGGCTGGTTCATGGCTCTACGATGATTTGGTCGGGGTGCGTTACGTCTGCCTTTTTTGTTCCCTCTTCAAGCCCATACACTTCAGTGAGGTGAAGCCGACTGCCGTCTTTGCCTGTCCCCCATCCCGACACCCGGTACTGGGTTTCAGGGTCAGATTTCAGGGTTATCCGACTATGTTTGGTTACGCCGAACGCTTTGTAGATGTCCTCTTGCAAAACGCGCATTTTTTCCCGACGCTCAGTTTGTTTTTGTTCACGGTCAGCTACTTCCTGGTCATACTCATCGACCGTTAAGAGTTCCCGCTCAGAAAATTGACCTATTTCACCACTGCCTGAATACTTGACCAATCGGCAGTGATACGCCCGTTCAAACCCCCGGTTGCCGTCGTCATCCTGATTTTCAAACATGACGCGCTTTAGTACCAGTAGGCCCATATCGGCAATGCGGTCCTTGCTGTCGCCTTTATGGCGGAGTTCCTGCCCAACTGAGAACTTGAACAGGGTATCAAAAACAGATTCAATTGATTGGTTTGTCATAGCGCTAGGCTTCGATAAGGTTGCGGATGTTGTCATTGAGTAAAAACACGAGCATCGGCACCGAGATCGTAGGCGCAACGTCCAGTGTAATCCGGTCTTTGAATTCTTCGGGGTAGCTGCCATCCTCATCATAGCAAATACCAGCCAGGTAAGTAGCGTCGAACACGAACCGATGCTGACCATCGCGTTCATAGTCGTCAATGTATTCTACGCTCAGGCAGTTGTAAGGCCGGGCTGCTTCAATGGCTTCCAGCAGCGGGCTGAGATCGTAATCGGCCAGTAGCTGGGCAATCGTCGGCTCGGGCGGTGGGGCCATGAACTTGTGCAGGGCTGCCTGGGCGGTGGCGAAGCGTTGGGAAAGGGCTTGAATAGTCATAGCGAACTGAAGCTTTTGTAGATTACGATTCTGCGTATCACCTCCTTATTGACTCCGAATCGAATTGCCAGTGCCCTTCTGGTAGTTTGGCCTTTTTCGTATTCAGCCCGAATCAGCTTGATAGACTCATCTGGCAATTTGCGATGTAAGGCTTTTGGCATGATGCCGATTTCGAGGGCGTGATTGTAGTTCTCGGTTCGGGTTGCCCACTCAAGATTTTGAATAGAGTTATCTGCCTTATTGCCCGACTTGTGATTGACCTCCTTTTTGTTGTCGGGATTTTCAATAAAAGCCGCAGCCACAAGCCTGTGTACGTAGAAAAATCTTTGGCGACCTTCTTTGTACAGGCCCATGTGTAGGTAGCCTTGTTTGTCAGGACTAAGTGCGAGAAGAATGGGCTTCCCTTGCTTGTGTGACATAATGCGGCCCTGATCGCTCACCTCATACGAGCTTTCGTGCCCTGCAATCCATTTCCAGTTTTCCATTACCTTTGTCTATCTATCTAATTGTGTTGCTAAATTCGTTACTATTCGGCGTATTTGCAAGAATATAAGCAAATAAAAAAGTTACTTTAAGCTGAATGACGCCCGAATTGTGCAACACCTTAAACCGGTTTGTCAGCTGATGATCCGGTTTTTTGTTGCATTCTACGCGGTATGTGCATCCGTAAGGGCCGATAATACGCGCCCATCGACTACCGATGGCTCAATCTTTTGCCGGTTTAGATAGGCACGAATCCCCTGTACGCAGTAAAGAAGTTTACTGCCTTCGTAGCGAAAGGTGAGTGCGCCCCGCTGGGTGAGCCGAAACAGAGTGGACTCTGAAATGCCCAGTGCTCGCCTGGCCTGCGCCCGGCTCAGCCACTGCTGGGCCATAAGCTGGGATTTTAGGAAATGAATCTCCCGCTCAGCCCGTTCGAGCCGGGCAACAACAGCGCAAAATTCCTCATAATCAGGGCAGTGGGCCATAATTGCTAAGCGGCTAAAACCTGACGGGCAACTTCAAGCTTTTCCTGCTGTTGAGTCGCCCGGTCAATTTTGCACAACCGAACACTCTCCACCAGGGCATCCTCCTTTTTTTGTGAGATAGGATTACCTCGCCTGAATTCATAGATAGTGGTATAGGAAACAAGTCCTTTGGCCGCTATGGCATGCGCCGTCAGGTTGTCAATCTCGGCGCAATACTCGGCAAACAGCGTTTTGTCCGACTGGACGGCTGACGGTTTGATTTTGTTTTGTGGCATACCCTTGTTAATTTACCGTACAATACGGCGAACAACCGTTTATACATTACCGTACAAACTTACTCAACATTACGGCGTATTTGCAAGAAAAATCTTGTAAAATATACGACGATGCAACATTTAAGCCATACCCCCTACGTTTTGATGCAACCTGTACCCCTTATGCCGACCCGACGACTACCCGATCAGGATGGAATCTGCTCCCGCATTAAGCGTGTAATGCTCGAGCGGGCCGACAACCGGCAGGCGCTGCTTGCGGAAATGGCAGGCATACAGCCAGGGATGCTGTCCAAGCTGCTCAATGGCCGTGAGTCGATAAATCCGCGACATATCCAGAAGATCGAAGCGGCCACGGGCGTACGGGCGGTGTGGCTGGAAACGGGTGTCGAGCCCATGTACCACCCTGGCAACCGGGCCCCGGTTCGTGAGCAACAGAGTGGCGAGGGTGTTCGGCTAAAGGCCTATTTGGGTAGTCATGGCATAAGGCCCAGTGAGCTGGCTGAGCGGATGAACCGCGCCCGCACAACGGTATCGGGTTATTTTGGCGTAGAACGTTTCGACATGGATACCCGAAAAGCGATCCTGTCGGCGCTGGATGCTACTGAGGAGGAGATATTTACCGCTCCCGTCACCTCCGTATCTGAATTGGCGCCAAATTACCAGCTTCGTATCAACCATCTCAACGAGGAGCCTGTCATTACGCTGCCGTTTGTGCCGCTTCGGGCCCGGGCAGGCGTGGCAACACCCCGTTACTGGGAACAGCCACCCGAAACAACCCGGATCATGCGGGCGACGCTGGCTGACTATGAGCCGGACCCCTTAAATCCGCGCCGGTCTTGGTGGGTTATCGAGGTAGATGGCGACAGCATGGAACCGCAGCTGATCTCCCGCGCCAGGGTACTGGGGTATTATATGAAGAAAGAAAACCTGGCTGATCTGAAGCCGGGCGTGTGGGCGATTCAGTACGAAGATGATTTTGTGATCAAGCGCGTACGGGCCAATAACCTCGA
>JAQBNX010000643.1 GCA_028288385.1 Spirosoma sp. | reverse complement strand
TTCGCAAGACTGTTCTTCCAAACCTTTTTTAACGAACGATGCCAGTTTAGGCTCGTCCTCTACCACCAAAATTTTCATAAGGGCAATCTATACAGGGCTTCGTTCATTTAAAAACGTCTGGTTCGTTTATTAGTTACAAGTCGAGGGCAATCACCGAATTAAACCCTGAACGATTCGAGATTTAGAAGTTGTCAAACGTTAAAAAATGGAAGAATAAAGCTGGATTATACAGTACTTAATAATTGTTCTCCTATTCAATTTTAGTTTCACTTTCATAAAAAATTGCTTCTAGAAAACAGGCTTAGCCAGGTAGCATTAAGAAAGTAATCAGCTGGAAGCATCAGCCGCTAACAAAAAAGCCGCTCCGAAAATCGGGGCGGCTTTCCGCTTCTATCCACACCATTTCAAGACCGGCAACCGGGAGGTTACCGGGTCTTGATGTTCAACCTTCCCTTTGTAAAGGATTGTTATGCTAAACTAAGCAATTTCTTCTAAAGTGCAATAATCCTATTCCGAATCATCGCACATCGCTACCACGCGAAGTTGGCAGCATTTTTTATAATAAACGTTATATAAGGTATTAAAATTATTTAACGTACTAAATTAGGCAAACGTAACTGCACCCTGCTTAATTCGTCGTGCTTTTTTCCTCAATAGCCTTTGTCAGTCGTCCATACCATTCTTCTCCGTAAGCACGGATAAGCGCTTCACGTACAAACTTGTAAATTGGAACGTTCAACTGTTCGCCAAAGCCACATGCTGGGCTGCAGATAGGCCAGCGGTCGTAATTAAGGGCATGAAATGACTCATATTTGGTAACACGGATGGGGTACAAATGGCACGAGACTGGTTTTTTCCAATCAACTTTCCCATCGTTGTAAGCTTCTTCGATTCCGCATTTGAGAATACCGCGCTCATTCCAGGTCGCATACACACACTCACGGCCCCCAACCGTAGTGGTTACAAAGTTACCGTCGCCATCAGATTCATAACCACCCTGTTGCTCGATGACCTGGATACCGGCGGGTGAAAGATAAGGTTTCACATCTTGATAAATCCGGTCCAGAATGGCCGGTTCATCACCCTCCAGGGGAGCACCCATATCGCCTTCTACGCAGCAGGCTCCTTTGCATTTATCCAGGTTACAAACAAAGAACTTTTCGGCTACGTCGTCGCTGATGCAGGTATTGTCTAATAATATCATACGTTGAAAAAAGGTAACGCATAGACAACAAAGAATGACAGTTAAAAATCTCGGCAACTGTCATTCTTTGTTGTCTAATTTTTATTCACTCTTCACAATCTTTAGCTTCTGACCTTCTTTCACACCTACGTCACTTAGATTGTTCCACTCTTGGATTTGTTCAATGCTGACGTTGTACAGTTTAGATACCCGGAACATGGTCTCACCCTTTTCAACCGTGTGATACAGTGTGCCCTGGACTGTATTGCCAACGGTTGGTTTAGCCGTCGATACAGCCCGTACAGTCAGGTGCTGACCAGTCTCCAGTACGTTTGCTGTTGTCCGGTTGTTCATGGCCAAAAGTTCGTCGACCGTCAGGCCATATTGCCGGGAGATGCTGTAGTATGTCTGCCCGGGCTCGACGGTATGCATTGTGCTAGAGGAACTGCCCGACAGTGGAGTCTGGGTTGTTGGGCGGTTACTAGCAGGCGCCGATGGCACAACGGGCTTTGTTTCAGCCTTAACTATGTCGGAGGTCCCAAGTGTTGGATCGGGTTTGACAGCACCCGGTGCAGGAGGACGCGGGGGTGCCTTGGGCGACAGCACCGTTAATGAACCATCTGCCTGCTGTTCGCTAGGGCCGTTATAACCACTGGTTTCAGTGGTGTGCCGTTGCGTGGGCTGAGGTGAGCGTCTACTTTGATCCGAAGACGAGGAAGTTTTTACTGGCTGATTACGCGTTGGGCTGTCCATCGTTACGGTCACAGATGAACCGGCCGTATCGTTGTCAGGTGATGGTGCCGAAACGGTTGGACGCTCCCGGGCCGGACTCTGTTCTACCGAGCGTGGATCGGCTGGGTACAGGGGCCGGGTCGTAACGGATGATGTGAGTGGACTAACGGGTTCAGCACTGGCCTGAGTGATTTCTGGCGAACGTACGATTACTATCCGTTGTGAACCCTCTGAACTTGCCGAAGAAATATTCGTCGACGAACCGACCATGGCTGGGCGGGTAGCTGGAGGCAACGTAGTGACTGGCTGGCGCGTTGGGCGAGGTGGCTCCTGCCGCTGAACCGCTGCCGGTGCCGACGTACCATCATTGGGCGTAATGCCCCCGCCTATTAGTTTTGGCTGGTAGAGTTTACGCTCCGATGGGGTACGCGGAATGCCATCGCTACCGCTTACCGGCCGATTTGAGCCGACAGGCGTGTTAGCCACTACGTCGCGAACGGCAGAACTGGGTGTACGGTCGTAAACAGGAGCCGTTGGCGAATTGATGATCTCTACCGGTTTATTAGCCGGCCTCCGTTCGCTGAGCCATAATACCCGCCCAACGACCAATCGCTCATCTGGCTCCAGCCGATTGTAGCGTAGCAGCTTTTTAAGCCGGAGGGCATAGCGCTGTGAGATACTTCGGGTGGTTTCGCCTTCTCGGACGGTGTGAAATGGCACTTGGGCTTTCCGGCGCTTTTTGGTCAGATAATACACATCGTTGGCCAGAATAGGGTCACTCTCGTCCAGGTCATTGTAGCGCAGAAAACTCGACAGGCTTAATTTAGCTTTGCGCGCCAGCGAGGCCGCATTATCACCTGCCTGGGCCTGAATGCCCGGCAATCCGTTGATTTCATAAAGCGCCGGGTCGTTTTTACCGTTTGAACCTGCCATCACCCGGCGTAGCACTGGAAATCCTACATCGGTCTGCGCAACGGCGGGAGTCATTCTGCCACTGACCTTTCCAATCTTCTGGCGCACATCGTTGATCTGGTCATTTTGAACCGGTATGGCCATTGCGTAGACCCGATCAGTAGGAACGCTCTCACCCAACAGCCAGCGGTTGTATTTACGAAGCTCAAACTCATCGACTCCCAATTCTTCGGCTATGGCCGGAACGGTTTTTCCGCTCCCACCAGGATATTCAAGCAGGGCAAAACGATTGCTGGCCTGGTGAAACTTGAGCGCACCTTCAATGGCAATTTTATGGGCAAAAAAACGCAGGATGTATCGGTCGGTGCGGCTGTCGAGTACAACTTCGCGGGCGTAGGGCCACTCAGGTGGGATGAGCCGGGCAATACCACCTGCTCCCAGGTAATAGGAATAGAGGGAGGCAACCCAGTTATTAAACTGAGCGTTGCTTTTTTTAAGGTACGTAGCAGCCCCATGGGTAGACGCTATAATGCTTTTACGCTCATCGATTTGGTCGTCGACGCGCAGGCCGTTGGCCGTGGCGGTTTCCCGCTTAAACTGCCAGTAGCCAACTGCCGCCGATGAGGAAACGGCATCGGGAGTAAGCGAGCTTTCCTGGACAGCAAGGTATTTGAAATCCGACGGTACGTTCTCACTAAATAGGATTGCTTCAATTAAGGGAAAGTAGAGCGCAACGCGGTCTAGCTTGGCGGTCCAGTACTGCCGGTTAGCCAGCAACGCATCGACATCCTGCTGGACAATGCGCCGGGCATCGGCATCAAAACGCACGGTCAGGTTGGCAAACGTAACCTGCTCGGGAACAGTCGGGGTCGATGTCTGAGCCAGTACAAAATAACCAATTAAC
>JAQBNX010000238.1 GCA_028288385.1 Spirosoma sp. | reverse complement strand
GTCAGCCGTAAGTGTATAGAATCCTTTTTTTAAACCCGTTATCTTAATAATCTGGCCAGGATCTGATATTGCTGCTTTATCTACGGGCGGGGGTAGCGGCAGATAGGGTTCATCCATCGAGAATGTCAATGTGGCGTCTCTGTTCCCCGAATCCAGTATTTTAGCAGGCGTTGAGGTCGTGGCGGCTGCTTTAGAAACTGTTATCGTCACCGGCCTGGTTCGTGAGGGTAGCCCTAAACTTTTTTCGAGTGTAGTAGCCAGGTAATAGTAGCCGGTTTCATTCAGGTGAATACCATTTTCGGTTAGTCTTACTGTTTTGCCCACTTCCTGAATCGGTTTGAACAAATCGATATACCGTTTGCTACGTTCCGCAGCCGTTTTAGCAATAGTGGCTGCATAGAGTTGCAACATCGCATTACGTTTCGTTTGGCTTGAATCGGCAGACAGGATTGGTATCGGTGAGAGCAATACAGCTCTTGCACCAAGCTGGTCAATTTTGTCGATCAGTTTCGTTAATCCTTCTTTAAAACGAGGCAGGCCACTCTCACCTTCCTCCGCTTCTATGCCGCCATACCCTACAAAAACAACGGTCGGTTTGGTCTTCGTTAGGTGTTCCATCAGCAATTCATAGCCAGTGGGAGGATTCGTAATCGTACTCCGTGCTACTCCAAAAACGTTATCACCAGACCAGCCAAGGTTTCGATACGTAACGTCACGGTCGGGCCAGCGGGTTGTTAAGGCTAGTTCGAGATAACCGTACTGAAAGTCATTTTCGAACAATGAGTTACCCACAAAGACCACCCGGTCGCCGTTTTTAAGTTCAAAAGGATGGGTAAGCGTGTCTGTAACTGGTTGCGGCCTTGTCTGCGCAGTAACGAATCCAAAGGGTAAAAAAATGGCTAGGAGTAAACGAGAACTAAGCGTAACCAATACCTTACTCTTAATCATGCTTTTTATTTTACCATGCTTATTGACGAATAACCCAGATACAGAATATCTTATCATTTATCAGCGCAGTAGAGGCTTAACGTGAATTGGACAATAAATATAGCTGATAATTAGACTATTGTTTTGTTGGGTTATATAAGAAACTCCCCGTGTAAGGAGCCTCTTAATCCTTATTATTCTGGAAGTAAAACTGTCTGCTAAATGGACGTGTCGGACTATAATCCCAGTAAGGTAGTCCTGTTTAGCCGCACCTTTTCTTTGGGACAGCATGAACTTGCTTAAATTAGTGTGCCCCTAGAATAGACCCTCTTATTATACATAAGTATTCATCAGCCGAGCCTATACCTTTGATTTAGACAAATTCAGTGCTTTGCTCATAGCTTGCATACCCATCGAATCATTATCAATCCAGCCTTGGGAACTGAATACGGAATTGAAGCTATTACTCATTGTACTTAGCTCTACATATTGTCTCTTCAGATTGGCAACCTCGACTTTTGGATCCAGAGTTAACGCCCGTTTTTTTACGATAGCAATTCTATCCTTAATCAGCAGCAATTTAGGATTATCAGCAATTTTCATATAACAGAGTGATATATTGAAATAAAAAAATGACCATTATGGTCTTTTATATGACTCATCAATAATTTATATATAAGTCACTGTATATCAATATTTATGCAAATAAAAACCGCCAACATCACTGAAGGCGGTTTTTATTAAATAACCCATTATTAAAGAGCCAGTGGAGGGATTCGAACCCCCGACGCGCTTGCGCATCCTGATTACAAATCAGGCGGAATCGACCGCTATCCGACACTGGCAGAAACCAACGATACGTTTCCGAATCGTGATGCAAAAGTAGGGCTTTCGCTGCTTTTGTGCAAGGTTAGGCCCTGATATTACTGATTAATTGGCCACTTTTACGAGGACGACCAGGCAATCATCTCTTCAATCAGCACCGGTTTATCAGGCCTGTGCTACTTTTAACTGGTGCCTCAGCTCGTCTAACTGCTTCTCTGCATCGGCAATCTTCCGGTCGATGTCGGCACGGAGCTGGTCTGCGTTTTTAGAGCGGGCAAAGAACTCAATGTTATTACGGTATGTAGCGATGTCGTTCTCAATGGCCGTCATGCGCCGACGGATATCGTTCTCGCGCTTGTTGCCCGTATCACCACCCCGATTATAGTCGCGGTCGCCCCGGTCATCACGATCGCGGCTGAACCCACGGTCTCCACCCCGGTCGTTACCCCGATTGTAGTCGCGATCGCCACCCCGGTCGCGGCCACCTGAACGAGGTCCGCGATCCCGATCTCCACCAGGGCGGCTTCCACCAGTCCCGGCACCACCAGGACGGGATCCTCCAGGCCGGGTAGCTTCGGCTTCGCTCTGGATCATGATCTGCTCCTTGTCTTTAGCCGGAATCTTGCCCGTTGAACTCACCAGGGCGTTCACTGCATTGATGTAGCGCTTCTGGGTCGACTGCATGTCTTTCTTCGGTACAAACCCAATAGCACTCCACTCCTTCTTGAATTCATTCAGTTGAGAGAGGTCAGCGTTCTCGGTAGCAGCCGCTTCTATGCGTTCTATCAGGCTGATCTTCTGGGCTAAGTTGCCTTCAAATTCACGTTCGGTGTCTTGATTTTTCAGGCGCTTCTTATCGAAGAAGGCATCGCAGGCCATTTTGAACCGATCGAAGATGGAATTCTTCTGCTTTTCGGGTACCTGACCCACGTTTTTCCACTGGCGCTGTAGTTCAATTACCTTCTGCGTAGTTTCAGGCGATTCTTCACCAGAAGCCAAAATAGCTTCGACCTGTTCGCAAAGCTCGGTTTTGGCCCGCAGGTTTTCTTCGCGCTTGCTTTCCAGTTGCTTGAAAAACTCACCCTTATTGTGGAAGAATGTTTTCAGGGCAGCCCAGAATTTTTTGCTCAGCTCCTTGCCTTCCTCGCGGGGCATAGGACCTTTAATGGCATTCCAGCGGTCTTGCAGGGCCATGACGGCCTTTGTCTTGTCGTTCCAGTCGTTGATGCTATTGGAGCCAAAAGACGTTAGTGGGATGAGTTCTTCGTAGATCGTCGATTTTTCTTCATACAACTGTGCTGACTCTTTACGCTGCTCGTTTGTTTGGCCCCGGCGTTTGTCATACAAGACGTCCAGAGCCGCTTTCATTCGAGCCCACAGCACTTCCTGCTCGGCTTTGGGAGCCGGACCAATATGTTTATATTCTTCAAACAGGGCGTTGGCGTCGTCGATGGTCTGGCGCGTAACGGGTGTCTCTTCCGACCCCTTCGCCATGGCCTCAACCTTTTCAATCACCTCAGTTTTGAGACTGATGTTACGTTTGCGGTCGAGTTCTTTTAGTTCGAAGTAGATATTCCGGTTGCTGTAATAGCGATCGACGAGTGCGTGGTAGGTAGCCCACAACGTAGCGTTGTGCGGAGAGTTCATGTTTCCGGCCGCTTTCCAGTCGTCCTGAATCTTTTTGAACTCATTCCAGCTCGTTTTTGGATCGCCCGCGTTGTTTTCGTCGGTTTCGACCAGCACACGCAGACGGGTCAGCAAGTCGGTTTTAGCCGCGAAATTGCCGTCTTTAGCCTTATCCAGATTTTGGAAATAGGTATTCTTCTGGCTCTTAATCTGCTTATACAGCTCGTCAAACTGCTGAACCGTCGGATCATTTTTATACTCGAATCCTTCTTCGGATCCGGTTTCGGCCACGTAAGCCTGCAAAGCAACTTCACGCTCCGCCCGCTTCATCTGATCAAATAAGGGCTTAACGTCCTTAAGGATTTGATCCGCTTTTTTGAAATCGTTGGGCGACACGGACGTACCGCTGATGGATGCCAGTTTTGATTCGAGAAGGGCAACGAAATCCTGCTTCGAGAAATGACTGTAATCAACGACTGGCTGGGCCTGAACTTCCTCTTCAGTTTCTTCCGCTACGTTAGCATACTGGGCTGTAATTTCCTCACTATGGGCCTGTTCGTCTGGACTCGACTCAGCCATTGGAGTTTGGTCTATTGGCAAGCCAGCGTTGTCGACAGTTGGCATAGCGTCCTCAGCCATAGGCGCGGAGTCACTTACAACATCTTCAACAGTAGCAGTTGGCTCGGGCTGGCCGGCTACCGCAACAGGCTGTGCTTCGTCTGTCGGCTCCACAGCGGGTGTTTCGGCTACTGGTCTGGACGTAGTAGCCGTGTCATCGCCTGGTGGGTTAGACTGGGATTCGACTGCATCGGCGGCCGTGGGTTCTATCCCCTCCGTCGTGTTTGCGGTCTCTTCAGATGTAGCAGCGACCAGCGAGTCGGTCGGCGGAGATGCATTGTCCGGCTGCTGGTTAATTTCCTGTTCTTCGTTTGCCATGTTGGGAACGTACCGATTACTTTTGCAAAAGTACGACAAAATGCGAATTTACCCCAATTGCGGCTTTTCAAAAGCCGGTAGCCAGCCCTCCCCAAATGCCATCAGCAATCAGCGACTTACGAAAAGATTATCAGCTTAATGGATTGGACAGGGGCGACGTGATGCCCAATCCCATTGAGCAGTTCCGGGTCTGGTTCGAAGCTGCGGTGGAGGCTGGCGTTGCGGAGCCAAACGCTATGCACGTCAGCACCGTCACTGCCGACGGTCGACCAGACGGCCGTATTGTCCTGATTAAGGACGTATCGGATGCGGGATTTGTGTTTTATACGAACTATGAAAGCCGTAAAGGCCGCGAACTTACCGAGCGCCCCGTAGCCGCACTAACCTTCTTTTACCCTGAACTCGAACGTCAAATCCGCATCGAAGGGCAGGTTGAAAAGGTGACTGCCGCAGAATCGGACAAGTATTTTAACAGTCGCCCGCGCGGGAGTCAGATTGGCGCGTGGGTGTCGAACCAGAGCCGCGTTGTCGACAGCCGGGAGGTGCTGGAAAACCGGCAGCGCGAACTC
>JAQBNX010000211.1 GCA_028288385.1 Spirosoma sp. | reverse complement strand
TTCCACCAATGGCGACAAGCAGCAACAGAAGTTTCCAGTTGCGTTGGAACACATTTTTGATGCCCATTATACGCAGCACCACAGCTTTTGGCGAAATCTGGTCGGGGGGCAGCGGTCGGGCGACCAGATTAGTTTGATTCGTATTCGGGGTAGTGGGTTGCATTGAATGTACGTATCGTCAAAGCGAATAAATCATTATCGGATATTACGGAAAGCCAGCACCCCAAGGATCAATGTAAAAATTGATGAGGTAATCGCCGTGGCCTGACCCAGGATCTGTTGGGGCGTCAGCGGAGCCCTCGTCTCGCGGGGGATTATAACTTCAGATCCCGGCTCTACACGTGGGTAAATATTAAAAAACATGAATTTTCGCGTCCGATCAACCGACCCATTTGCGTAGACAATAAAGGAGCGTTTACGCTGTGATTTGGACGTAAAACCACCGGATTGCGAAATATAGTCCTGGAACGTTTGGCCGGCCCGGTACTTTACCGTTGTCGGCAAGAGCACCTCGCCCTGGATACGTACCGTTTCAAGCAGTTTTGGAATGCGCAGCACATCACCAGCCTGTAACAGAATATTCTCTGTAGAATTTGGATTTTCCAAAATTCGTTTCAAATTGATACCGATTGCCTCTGGCTTGCCCGGCGCGGTGCCTTCAACCTCAACCGTTCCCTTCTTTACATCGTCGGCCAATTCATTGATCGATTGTTGCTGACGGGCTATTTCATCGGCGCTTAATTGCACTTGCCGAACCAGGGTGGCACCCGGCACATAGGCCTGGGGCGTCAATCCGCCCGCCAGCCCGATCAGATCTGAAACTTTTTGGTCTTTGCTACGAATAGCATAGGTTCCCGGCAATATCACCTCTCCCTCAATGTTAGCATAGGTCTGAACCAGGTAGTTAGGCGACCGGCGCACAATGATCTGGTCGAACGGTTCGAGCACAAATTTATTCTGATCAGCATTGATTGACAGATCGCGGTTAACGTTAAGCCGGATAATTTCCGCAACCTGCGCCGACGCCGATGTTGGATCGACATCTTTTTTTCGACGCACAACTTCCACCTGCGATGCAGCCGCTGATTCTCGTAAGCCACCCGCTCGCATCAAGGCGTCGTTAAGGGTCATGTTAGCCATGTAGGTTAATTCCAGAGGCTTGTTTACTTCACCCATAACCGATACTGAAGCCGATTCGGCCAGATCAAAACGCGAGGGAATGATAACCTGATCCTCGCGCTGAAGTGTGATGTCAGGCTCACTTCCAGCCAGAATATTGGTTAGGTTAACCGTAATATTCTCGATGGCTAAATCTTCACGCGTTCTGACTATATTCACACGCCCCGTGAAGGCATCTCCTTTGATCCCTTCGGCCGACTTAATGAGTTGGGTTAGCGTCTTGTTTTGATCGAGCGAATATTGGCCAGGCCGGAAAACGGCTCCATCAATGGTGATTTGATTTTCAAATCGGTTCAGCAACGATTCAACCGTAACTAAGTCGCCATCCTGCATCGTGAAAGTTTTGAATTCCGCCGTTGTCACATCAATTACTTTCAACTCACGCTCTGTTACACGCCTTACCTTAACCCTTTCTTTGTACGCATTGGAGGCAAAGTCGCCCGCGTAGAAGAAAAGCCGGTCGAGTGTCTCACCTTTTAGCAATTCAAAAATATTACTGCGTTTGACGGTCCCGGCAATCTCCACACGTTCTATATAGGTCGTAAACCGAATATTATCGTTGTCCTGCAATCGGAAATCATTACTTTGAGTCCCGTTAAGCAGGTAGTCGTACAAGTCAAGTGTTGCAATAACCCGATTGTTGCGAATGAGTTGCACCTTTCTGAATGACCCTAAATCACTTGGACCGCCCGCTTGATAAACGACGTTCATCACCGTAGAGAGCGATGAGATTGTATATGTACCCGGGCGGACTGCATCACCCGTAACCGTTACACGAATGCTGCGGATACCACCTAGCGATACTTCTAGAAAGGTGTTTTTAGGGCCATACGGTCCAGCACGAAGTCCAACGTATTTGCTGGCCAGGCGGCTCGTTATCCGGTCTCTGGCCTGTTCTACTGTCAGGCCTGACACAGATACCGGCCCGATACCCGTAGCCTGTGCAAAATAAACAGCTCCTTCCGGCGAAACTTTCTGACTAAAATCACTCTCAGAAAACCCGTAAAGTCGAATGTTGAGCAAATCACCCGGCCCTACAATATAATTGCGGGGAGTGGCCATACTGATGTTGGGCTGGAACGGGTTCCCCCCTAACTGACCACTGAATATTGCAGTACCGAATATTCGCTGGCGGTATTCTTCACGTGCGGCTGCTTCACCCCGGCGTATGGCTTCCGGGCTGTTTTCCAATACCGCCTGATCTTGCTGCTGGTTGTCGTTAACCTGTGGGTTGTTCGGATCTGCCGTCGTGCCATCGGCATTCGTCTGTACAGGCACACCATTGCCAGTTGTTGGCTGGTTGGTTGGTTGAGCATTAGTTCGGCCCGTTGGTACCTGCCTGCCAGGCTGCTGACCCTGTTGCTGACCTCGCTGTTGCTGACCACCTTGTTGCTGCTGCCCTTGCTGTTGCTGAATCTGTCCGCGAACGCCAGGGGGGAGGTTTGCTGGATTTACGTTTCCTGGTAAAGTAGTGCCCCGGCCTGGCTGCGTACTAGGCTGCGCCGTACCTGGTGCTGTAGTTGTACCACCCGATGCGGGTGCAGGAGCTACCTGTGCCTGAACCGCCAGCCCATGAAACACCAGACATAGAGTACTTACTCCCAAGGCTGCTCTATGTAAAAGTGGGGACCTGGAAGATTTAGAAAAAAAAAGCTGAAAGTGGTGTTTAATTCGCAGATTTTGCATATTTTTAAGATGCCGCACAACTCCTTTAAGAAAGTAATAGAGACGAGTATTTAACGACATTGTGAGTCATATAGTACGCGACGCACTTTGATTGGCAAAGTAAACGAACTTTTGTCGGATTTTAAACAGTTTCCTATTCTGTGGAAACATTTCTAACTTTTCTTAAGGTATGATTTTTCCGATGTGTCTGCTGGAGCGGTGACTCATGGTTTTAATCTGATTAATCCCTTTCATTAAAAAATTGCAATGGTAGATAGCATAAACCAACCTGTTCAATACAACGAAGACAGCATTCGTTCGCTCGACTGGCGCGAACACATCCGGCTCCGGCCCGGTATGTATATTGGTAAACTGGGCGATGGCTCTGCTGCTGACGATGGCATCTATGTCCTGCTTAAAGAAACAATTGATAATTGCATTGATGAGCACGTGATGGGCAATGGGAAGGCCATTGACGTTCGGGTAACTGACCACCGCGTTGAAGTACGTGATTATGGACGGGGCATACCGCTGGGTAAGGTCGTCGAAGGGGTGTCTAACATTAATACCTGCGGTAAATATGATTCCGGG
>JAQBNX010000188.1 GCA_028288385.1 Spirosoma sp. | reverse complement strand
AATTTCTAAATAAAGCATGACTTAATTGGCCGGACTGGATCGTATCTAGTCTGGCTTTTTTGCGGGACTGTATAAGCTTCGCCTAACTCCTGAATGATCGCCTGTGTCGTGCTGTCGCCTTCATCGTCATTATGCTGCCATATCCGCCATTCTGTGATGTGCTCCCAGTCGGCGCGGTTCCTGATCGTCTGCGCGGCTCTGATGTCAAGACGACCGGAATTTAAAACCACTGTTGGATTAAAATTTGAACCTCTCCAACCATCACAATACGGTTCATAAAGTTGAATCTGCCCTCGAATACATCTTTATAATTGGCGTGTGGGTGTCCGTCAAAACTGCTTACGTCCTACGTGCAAAGACTAATTATTCCTCTTTCAGTTGATTACTTCAAGTGATTAACAAATTACTTTCTTGCAGATATACCCGAGGTAGGAGCGTGTTGGGGACAGTTAGGTTGTGGCATTTAGTGATGCTTAATAGGCAGCGATCAAGCTTTCAGCGGGTATATGCAAAATTGAGTGGAGCTTGCGGATCATTTCTAAGCTAAGCTTTCGTTTACCACTTAGTATTTCTGATTGCCGAGCTCGGGTCCCCAATATTTTAGCCAATTCACTCTTCTCTTTGCCCATCTGCTCTAACCGAAAGGTTATCGCTTCAATCGGGCTTGGTGCCGCTATGGGATAATGTTTTTCCTCATAGTGCTCAACCAATAAAGCGAGAACCTCTAGCTCATCTGACTCTTCAGAGTCCTCAGCCAAATCCATTTGCATGAGGTTGTAGATCCGCTCTAAAGCGGATTCATAGTCATGCTCGTTTTTAATCACTTTTAACATATTTGACAGTCTTTACGTCGATCTTACTATACTCGGCGTGTGTGCCGATCCAGACAATAAAAACAAGTTTCTTTTTAAACTCTACATCAGCAACCAGTCTATAGGAGTTGCCTTTGATGTTAAAAACAAATCGTTTGCCAGTGATGACATCTGCGCTTGGGTAAGCCGCAATGATATCGCTTGGTTTCTCCCAGTCTGTAGCTTCTACCTCCTTATAGAAGGATTGTAGGCTCGATTTTGATGTTGTGTAAATGTTGTAAAAGCTAACGAGGGTTTTCTTTGAAATGACTCTCATTGCAAATGATGGTTTCTCGATCTCTGGTCGAATATCTCATATGTGATAGCCCCTTTATCTATATGATGATTAAAAGCCCTTAGTGATGCTCCCAATTTGGGAACAAATATACGAAAGGAAAACTTAGATAAGCAAAGCTGTGCACTACAGTGTTCTCTTTCCCTTTCGACATAGAAGGCATCATCCATTGAAAGGGTTATTGATCATTTTTAATGAACTGATAATTATTTGATATTTAGAAAGTTACTTTAGTGTTGGTTAAGGGTTTCACCGTTTAGGAAAACCCTACAATAAATGAACGTTTCGTCGTATCAACCGAGCACTCTTAGCAAAAAATTTTAGACCTCAAACCGTTCACGAAATGGTTGCCTATTCTGAACGCTTACTAGAAAATGTACAACTATTGTCAATTCAAATATTGATCCATTTTCTTATATCAGTATATTGATAAAGTCATATTTTCAGGGATCAGTGTAATGAGACAAATACGTCCTTAGGTGGATTTTCGCATTTATTTGAGGGCAACCCATCCTGCTTGCTTGATACCTAGAATTTCGGTGGCAACCTCCAACACTTGGTAGGTGTCGAACAAACCCAGGTGATCCACTTCCCTCCCAAATAACCGGTAAGTTACCCCGCTAATCATCAGTGTTGACTCCTGATCCAGCTATCCAATTTGGCTTCAAAAATGGCCAGAGGCATAGCGCCGTCTTTAAGCACCTGATCGTGGAAAGCCCGGATATCAAACCGATTGCCTAGGGCCTTTTCGGCCTTCTGACGCATCTCCATAATCTTCAACTCGCCCACTTTATAGGAGAGTGCCTGCCCCGGCATAGCGATGTAGCGCTCTATCTCCTGAATGGCGTTAGCCTCGGTGATGGGTTCATTATCTAGGCTATACTGAATGGCCTGCTCGCGGGACCACCCTTTGTGGTGTATACCCGTATCGACAACCAGCCGGATAGCCCGGTGGATTTCGCCATAGTAACGACCCAGGGTCTGATACGGGTCTGTGTAGAGACCCAGCGCCTTTCCCAGACTCTCGGCGTACAAACCCCAGCCTTCTACGTACGCTCCGTAACGGCCAATCTTTTGTGCGTTTGTAATGGCCTCGTTTTCGTTTTGCAATGAAATCTGGTAGTGGTGGCCCGGAATGGCCTCGTGCAGAAATAGATCTTCCATCCGCCAGTTACTATACTCCTTGGCTTCCAGCACCGGGAAGTAAAACACACCGGGGCGCGAGCCGTCGGGCGTACCACGCATATAATGAGCCGCCGAGGCGGCCGCCCGATACTTCTCAATAGCACGGATCTCGAAGGCCGTTTTGGGCACCGTATTGAATAGACTTGGCAGCTGAGGCTTCATGCGTTGGTAGATCTGCTGATAACCTGCCAACACATCTTCCTCCGTTTGAAAGGGGAAGAATTTACGGTCGGTAAACACATATTGAAAGAAGGACTTCAGATCGCCCGTAAAACCCACCTGCTGCTTCACCCCTTCCATGGCCTGCCGAATCCGTTTCACTTCGCTCAGCCCAAGGGCGTGCACCTCATCGGGCGTCATATTAGTGGTAGTCTGCCCTTTCACTAAAGAGGCATACTGTGCCTTGCCATTAGGCATGGCCTCGATGCTAACCGTTTGACGGGTACGAGGCAGGTATTCGCTTTCTAGAAAGGTGAATAACCGCTTGTAAGCGGGAATGATCTGCTGGCGGATCGCCGCGGTGTAGGCGGTCGACAGGCGTTGTTTATCTCCTTCCGGGAAACTGACCGGTATGTTCTTCACCGGCGTGTAAAAGAGGCTTTTGGTCACCTCATCAACGAGCATCGCTTTTAGCTGGGGCAGTACTTTCTCAATGACCACTTTGGGGTGGACATACTGCTGGGCGATGCCTTTGCGCAGATTGGCAATGGCGGTATCGGTCTGGGCCACAAAGCCATTGATGCGCTTGAGGAAATCGTCATAGTCTTTCACCGACTTGAACGGATGGTTACCACTGCCCGAGCCCAGCTGCGAAAAATACAGGCGAAAATCACCCATCTGGTTCAGTGGCGTCAACTCGATTGGGAATTGCATTGCTTCGAGGTTCCTGTCCAGATCGTAGCGGAAAATCTGGTAGCTCAGCCTGTCGCGCTCCGACAACTGATTAGGCTGGTAGTTTTTCAGCCCATTCACATACCGTGTGTAGAGCTGTTTCATCTGCTGGCGGTAGGGTTGGCTGAGCTCATTTTCGAGCTGATCATTGTAGCGATAATCACCCATTTGGGAGGCTACCGTCGGATTCAGTTTGAGGTAGTCCTCATAGTACGCATTCAGAAAAGCTTGAAAACCGGAGGCAACAGGGGCGGCCGTCTGGGCAAGCGCCATCTTCGACCCAATGACAAAAAAAATAAACAGCCAGTAGCGCATAAAAAGTCAGAATAAGAGTGTAGCAGGGGGGAAGGATTAAGTTTTACACCTCCAGGTAGTGTATGTCTTTG
>JAQBNX010000750.1 GCA_028288385.1 Spirosoma sp. | reverse complement strand
CGATCCCGCCCAGGGCACCCCCGGCCTCAGCCTCGACGGAGCGCACGCCGGGTGTCGCGTCGATGCCCACTCGTTCGACGCCCAGGACAACGCCGGGGCCGGGTGGACCGTCCCGGGTCGGACCGGCGGCACCGACGGCGCTCTCGTCGTCACGTTGCCCGGGTCTCTCCACATGGGCCCCCAGGCCCTCAGCGTGTGCCAGGGCGCCACCATCAGCGTCCACCTCGCGACGAGCACCTGAGGTGCGCGCCGTCCGGATCGTCCTGATGCTGGCGGTGGTCCTCGCGGCCACCGGCGTCGGCTCGTCGTCCCCGGCAGCGGCGTACTGGAGTGCAGTCTCGGCCCCCGGCGGGGGCGGCGTCGCGGGCGTGACCACCGTGGACCCGGGTGCGCGCCCGGTCGCCTCGGCGACCCAGAGGACCGTGCAGCTCACCTGGGCTGCGACCACCCTGGCCTCGGGTCGACCGGTCAGCGGCTACCAGGTGAAGCGCTACGACGGCGCGACCGGGGAGGAAGCGGCCGTGGTCGGTGGCTGTGCCGGCATCGTCACCACCACCTCGTGCACCGAGAGCGCGGTGCCGAAGGGGTCCTGGGTCTATCGGGTCACCCCACGGTTCGCCGAGCACTGGCGCGGCCCCGAGGGCGAGAAGAGCCTGGTCGTCACGGTGCTCGACGACCTCGATCCCCCCGTCAACCACCTCTCGGTCCTGCCGCAGGCGGGCGGGGCTGCGCTCGTGGACCACACCGTCTACTACCGCGGGGCCGCGGGCGGGTCCCTGAGACTGAAGAACACGCTCGTCGACCACGGGTCCGGACCCGAGTCCAGCCAGACCTCCGCGCTGTTCGGCGTGGTCGCCGGCTGGACCCACACTCCGTCGAGGGAGTCGACCCCACTCGGCGGGCCCTTCGTGTCGACCCCGTTCGACTGGACAGCAGGAGCGACCGGCGCCCCGTCGCAGGACGTCACCGGCCGCGACGTCGCCGGCAACACCACCGTCACGACGGTCACCTTCGCCGACGACAGCACCTCCCCCACGCCGGGCACCATCACCTACCGCAACGGCACGCAGACCACGCTCTCGGTCACCGCGTCGTTCACCGGCGGCACCGACGCCGGCTCGGGCGTCGCCACCCGCCGGCTCCAGCGCGCCTCGAGCGAGGTGAGCGGCACCGGTTGTGGGTCGTTCGGCGCCTTCGCCGACGTCGGACCGCTCGACCCCGCGTCGCCCTACGTCGACACGACGCTGGTCAGCGGGCAGTGCTACCGCTACCAGCACGTCGTCACCGACCTGGTCGGCAACCAGCAGGTCGCGACCAGCACCGCTGTCGTCCGGGTGGTCCCCGCGACCAACGGCGGCCCGCCGCTCGGATCGTCCGCGACGTTCTCGGTGCTCGGGTGGACCGCGATCGCCAGCACCGGCGTCACGAACCTCAGCGGCAACCTCGGCATCAGCCCGAGCACCAACATCACCGGCTTCCCGGACGGCATCGTGGCCGGCACGATCCACCGGGCCGACGAGGTCGCCCTGCAGGCGCAGAAGGATCTCGCCGTCGCCTATGCCGACGCCGACGACCGCGTCGCCACCACGGACTTCAGCGGCGACCAGAACGGTCACACCTTCTACCCCGGCGTCCACCACAGCACGCCCGCCTTCGCGCTCACCGGCACGATGACCCTCGACGGCGGGGGAGATCCGAATGCCCTCTTCATCTTCCAGATCGACGCCGCGCTCGACACTGCCGCCAGCAGCCGCATGGTGCTCGTCAACGGCGCCCAGGCCTCCCACGTCTTCTGGCAGTCGCTCGGTGCCGCCACCACCGGTGCCAGCTCGACGTTCGTCGGCACGGTCCTCGCGAAGGGTGACATCACCCTGGGCGCGGGCTCGACGTTGATCGGTCGCGCCCTGTCGCGCGGGACCGTCACCATGGCGGACAACGTCATCCGATTCACCGACGCCCCGCCTCCGCAGGTCACCATCGACGGCGGGTCCGCCCGCGTCACGAAGCTCGCGACTCCCACCATCTCGGGCACGACCGACGCGCTCGTGGGCAGCATCGTCCGCGTGGCCGTCCGCGGCCTGGTCCTTGAGGCGCCGGTCCAGACCAACGGCACCTGGAGCACCGCTGCGGCTGCCCTGCCGTCCGGGACCCACCAGGTCGTCGCCTCTGTCGGCGACCCGGCCGGCAACATCGCCAGTGCCGCCCAGCAGCTCACCGTCGAGCTCAACCCCGCGCAGGTGAACCTCGGCGCGGCCACGTCCTTCTCCGTCCTCAGCGGCGGCGCCGTGGCCAACGCCGGCCAGAGCAGCGTCAGCGGTGACGTGGGCGCGCGGGACTCGATCACCGGCTTCCCGGACGGCTCCGTCGCAGGCGCGTTCCACCTGAACGACGCGGCCCACGGCTCGGCCATGGCCGACCTCGCGACGGCGTACGAGGACCTGCGCACCCGGACCCCGGACACCGAGTTCTCCGGCGACCGGATCGGTCGGACCTTCCACGCCGGCGTTCACCACACGGATGCCGCGTTCCTCCTCACCGGGACGATGACCCTGGACGCGGAGGGTGTCCCGGACGCCATCTTCATCTTCCAG
>JAQBNX010000837.1 GCA_028288385.1 Spirosoma sp. | reverse complement strand
TTCACAGGCGATAAGTCGTACATGGACAAGTGGGCAGCTTATGCCGATGACTGGGCGATGAACCAGCACGAGGGTATGGCCGCCACCAACATTGCTGACGTGCCCGACCAGTGGATCAATGGCGTCGAGACGATGCTCGATATGCTGCGCTATCTGGGGGGCGTGGCGGCGTTGCCCAATGGCGCCGCCGACTTGCCCGCGCCGACTTTCGGGCGCGTCTTTTCACGGCTCGTTGATGATTACATTCCGGTGAGCATCCTTTATCACCGCTCGAACCCGCAGAACTGGAACGACGCCAGTTTGCCCGCGATGGTCGATGTGGGGTTCTTCATGGAGGATTACCCCATCGGGCGCCAACTGGTGCAGGAAGCGCGGCGGCGGGTTGATTTGCTGGCTTCGACGCACCATCTGCCCGACGGCACGGAGATGGACACCACCATCGGCTACTCGAACCTGTACATCATCGGCGCGGGCACGATGCTAAACCGCATTGATACGCGCCAGAGCGTTATTCCCGAATGGATGCTGACGAAGTGGGAAAAGGAAGACTGGCGCTTCAATCCTGAAATTGGGCACTGGGAACAAACCATCCATGCCGAAATGCTCAAGCGGGCGCGCACGCTGGTGGCACACAGCCTGGGCAGCGGCGAGTGGCCCATCGGGGGCACGCGCAACGGACGCAGCAACGATTCACAGCGCTTATACAACGTGTTGCATTACTTTTTGCCGGACGCGTTTCAGAACCCGGACATCGCCAACATTATGGCGATTAGCACCGGGCGCCGACCGGATGGAATGCCCTCGTTCACGTCGGAGCGTTTACCCTATGGCGGGCACGCCTACATTCGCGACGGCTGGGGTGCCAAAGACCCGTACCTGTATATGTATGCCGCTCCCTACCCGCTGAGCGGTTCGCTGAGCGTGCGAAACAACAACGCCATCGGGCTGGGCGCTTATGGATACGACCTGATTGAGACGGGCGAGAACGGGGTTTATGATCGGCCCCACACGCCGGTCAAAGTGGATGGCCTCGACCAGGATTATCCGTTCGGGGTGCTGGCGTGGGGGCATCGCGGCCAAATGCTGACGACGAGCGGCTACACCTCGCCTCCGAACTGGCGCTGGCACGCCTCTTCGCAGTTCAACGTGGCGGAAGGCGTGTACGCGGGCAACTTCGGCCAGGAGAAAAAGCTCGACGATGTCAGCCATCAGCGCATGGTGCAATATGTGCGCGGCGCGGGATTCTGGATCGTGACCGACCGGTTGAAGAGCCCGCAAGCGCACAACTACACGCTCGACTGGCGTTTCGGCGTCAAGCCGGGGCACGAGAGCGATTTCACGGCGGACCAGATCTCTTTTCAAGCGGCAAGCAGCACCATCAAAACGGCGCGGCCCGGTGGCGCGAACGTTTCGCTGTACGAGTTCCCGTCTTCTCCGCTGGCTATGACGAGCGGCGAAGAGCGCACCCCGCCCGAAGGCTACCGCTTGCACGATTTCGTGCGGGTTAGCAACGACTGGAAAGCGCAGGGCGAAAGCGTGGTCGTGACCGCGATTTATCCGCGCAAAACCCAGGAAGAGGAGCTGACCAGCATCAAGGCGCTGAACGGGACGGGGGCCGAAGGCTTCGACGCCATGACACCCGCCGGGGCGCATGTGATGTATCAGGCGGCAACGGTGGCTCCCGCCGCTTTGAAGGTGGGTGATATGAGCGCCAATGGCGAGTCGCTACTGGTCACGACGGGGGCCGATGGCGTGCGGCGCGGCGTGGCGCTGGGCTGCTAGTCGCTGGTCATCGCGGGTAAAACCGTCGCGGTGCCCTCGACCGTTTTTGAGTTTGAAATGGTGGGCGGAAAACTCAAGACCACCAACATTTACACCTCCTTGCAGCCGGTCGCGATTTCTCCCTCGGACACGACGGCGTTTCTGGACAAACAGGTCGTGACGCTCGCCAGTTCGTCGCCGAAAAGCGAAATTCGCTACACACTGGATGGCAGTGAGCCGACGCCGAACTCGCCGCTTTACAGCGGGCCGATCACCCTGACGGCGACCACCACCGTCAAGGCGCGCACTATGCGTCCGGGTCTGACAGTGTTGCCCTCGACGATGAGCGGCACGATGGCCTCGGTTGTGACCGAAGGCTTGTACGAAGCCGCGCCCCTCGCCAAAGCGGTGGATGCCCCGAACACGGTGCCCGGTCTGCACTATGATTACTACGAGGGGCGGTGGCAAGATTTGCTGTCGGGGCTCGACCACATGGCCCCGCTGAAAAGCGGGCAGGCGGACAAGCTGTTCGACATCTCGGCGAAAGGGGCCTCCCCGACGTATGCCTTCAAATACACGGGCTACTTCGAGGCGCCCGCCGACGGCATTTACAATTTCACCGCGCCACCGGAATATTACGAGCCGAGCATCATGGCGGGGTACGAACTGCGCGTGATGCTGGATGGCAAAGCCTGGTATCCGACGACGAGCCGCCATGCCATCGGCGTCTGGTCGGTGGGACTGGCGAAAGGCAAACACGAATTCTCGGTTTTGTTCGCCGATATGCGCGCCGACGGCGTGGCGAAAATGAACAAGCCGAAT
>JAQBNX010000162.1 GCA_028288385.1 Spirosoma sp. | reverse complement strand
GTCCACCCCGTGAAGGTCAGGGCGATCGTGGGCCTGTAAACCGGGTTCAGGGCGACCGGAACCAGGGAGGTGGTCAACGCGACACAAACAGGCCCGCGGGTGCAGGACAAAACCAGGGTGGCAATACCAGTGCTACTCCTGCAAACCGGCCCACCGGCACAGGGTCGGCTGCGGGCGGTAATAACACCAACAATGCCAACCGCGGTGGCACCGGTAACACAACTAATCGACCCGGTGGTGGCAACCGAACGGGCACAGGTGGCAACACGGGCGGTAGCGGTAATACTGCCAACCGGGGCGGCAGCAATGCTAACCGGGGTGGCCGCCGGGAAACTCCAACGCAGGCCGACGTTAAGAAGTCGATTCAGCAAACCAACGCCCGAATGTCGGGCAATACGCCTAACCGGGGCGCCGACCGTCGGCGCGACCGCCGGAGCCAGCGGGAAGAAGACCGCCGGTTGATGACCGAGCAGGAAGAGCTGGAATCAAAAATACTGAAGGTAACCGAATTTGTTTCGGCCAACGATTTGGCCTCGCTGATGGACGTATCCATCAACGAGGTTATTTCGGTCTGTTTGAATCTGGGCATGTTCGTGTCGATCAACCAACGCTTAGATGCAGAAGCAATCACGGTAATTGCCGATGAGTTTGGTTACGACGTGCAATTCATATCGGCCGAGGATGAAACTGAAGCCGGGATTGATGTTGTCGCCGACGAGCCGGATGAACTGCAGCACAGGGCTCCGATTGTAACGATTATGGGTCACGTCGACCACGGTAAAACGTCGCTACTCGATTACATTCGCCGGGCTAAAGTGGCTGCAGGTGAAGCCGGTGGTATCACCCAGCACATTGGTGCCTACAGTGTGAAAACGAGCGACGACCGAATGATTACGTTCCTTGATACACCGGGACACGAAGCATTTACGGCCATGCGTGCCCGTGGTGCTAAAGTTACCGACGTCGTTATCATTGTAATCGCGGCCGATGACAGCATCATGCCCCAAACCCGCGAGGCCATCAACCACGCGCAGGTAGCGGGTGTTCCTATTGTCTTTGCTTTCTCTAAAGTAGACAAGCCAGGAGCCGATGCCGAAAAAATCCGGCAGGAACTCGCTTCCATGAATATGCTTGTAGAAGAGTGGGGTGGTAAATACCAGGCACAGGAAATCTCGTCGAAATCCGGAATGGGTGTCGATGACCTGCTGGAAAAAGTGCTCCTCGAAGCCGAATTACTGGAGTTGAAAGCCAATCCCGATCGTCGGGCGCTGGGTACAGTTATCGAAGCCTCACTAGATAAAGGTCGCGGCTATGTATCGACTGTACTTGTCGAAAATGGTACGCTACACCAGGGTGATATAATGCTCGTGGGGGCGCACTTTGGTCGCATTAGAGCCATGACCAATGACCGTGGCGAACGCATCAAGGAAGCCGGCCCCGCTCAACCAGTGCAGATCCTGGGATTACCGGGTGCTCCGCAGGCTGGAGACAAGTTCAACGTAATGGAAACGGAGCGCGAAGCCCGGGAAATTGCGAACAAACGGGAGCAGCTCCTGCGCGAGCAGACGCTACGTACCCGTAAGCACATAACGCTCGAAGAAATAGGCCGTCGGAAGGCAATTGGTACGTTCAAAGAACTCAACGTGATTGTAAAAGGTGACGTTGACGGTTCGGTCGAAGCCCTGTCTGATTCGCTGTTGCAGTTGTCGACGGAGGAAATTCAGGTGAACATTATCCACAAAGCTGTTGGGCAGATTTCAGAATCCGACGTCCTGCTGGCATCGGCTTCGGATGCGGTCGTTGTTGGTTTCCAGGTGCGGCCATCGGCCAGTGCACGAAGACTGGCTGACCAGGAGCAGATTGAACTCCGTTTCTACTCGATCATCTATGACGCCATCAATGAAATCAGAGATGCAATGGAAGGGTTGCTTGCTCCGACCGTCGAAGAGGTAATTGTGGGCAATGTTGAGGTTCGCGATGTGTTTAAGATTACCAAGATCGGTACGGTCGCCGGTTGCTACGTAACAGAAGGCACGGTTAAGCGGAATAACAAAATCCGTATTATCCGCGACTTTATCGTGATTCACACGGGCGAAATCAGTGCGCTGAAACGCTTCAAGGACGACGTAAGCGAGGTTAAGTTCGGTTATGAATGTGGCCTGAGCATCAAAAATTTCAACGACATCGAAGTAGGCGACGTAATCGAAAGCTTCGAGTTGAAAGAAGTGAAGCGTACGCTGTAGCAGATTGATTTCAAAGACGCCGAATAAGTAGAACAATACATAAAAACAGCCCAGTCGGATAAATCGACTGGGCTGTTTTTATGTTTCATGTAAAACCGCTTATAATGAAGCTACTTACCATTAGCGATATACACGGCCGAACGATCTGGAAGGAAGCTAATTTTTCGGCTTTTGACCGTATCGTTTTTTTAGGTGATTACACCGACAGTTATTCCATTGATGACAATACAATCTATAATAACCTCAACGAGATTATCCAGTTCAAACTGCAAGAACCGCTAAAGTTTAAATTGCTCATCGGCAATCACGATGCTCAGTACCTGCACTTTCCTAGCTATCGCTGTTCAGGTTTTCGGTCTTGGGCGCAACCGGCTCTGAGTACTTTGTTTGGCCAGCATGCATCCCTGTTTGACATTGCCCACCAGGAGGGTTCTTATCTGTTCACACACGCGGGTGTGTCAAATCAGTGGTTCGCCAGACTGCTTGCTAAAACACAACAAACCGAACAGACCATCACGCCTGACTATGCCGTGGCTGCTTTGCTCAATGAGGTACATCAGCAACCGCCGAAAGTCAGGGATTTATTGTTTGAGGTTGGACCCAAACGGGGCGGTACTGACCCTTTTAGTGGACCTGTTTGGGCCGACCGCGCCGAAACTCGTCACGATTATTTGCGGGGCTTTCATCAGGTGGTCGGTCATACGCCAATCGGCGACTTCACTACCTATGGCGACAAAGCCGGGTCCCTCCAGACCGGATCTATTACGTATACGGACGTTTTACAAACACAAACAAGGTTTTATGAACTCAATATCCCTGACTAACTTGGGCGTTTACCGTACCAACCACCATTGCCCGGTCGTTGTTAGGGTGAGTGTTTTTATGTGTTTAGACAATTAGGAGTAAAAATGGCTGTTAAATACCCATACTCTGAGATTCCTAAATATAAACGCGTTCTGTCTGTACGTTGCCGAACCCCCTTTGAATGAATTTCCTGTATCCTTCATTTCTATTTGGTTTGCTGGCGATTTCAGTGCCAATTGCCATCCACTTGTTTAATTTTCGCCGGACGCGCCGGGTGTTTTTCACTAACGTAGCGTTGTTACGGACCGTACAGACAGAGACCAAATCGTTTCGGCGGCTTAAGCACTGGCTCATCCTGGCGTGTCGCTGTCTTTTTCTAGCCTGTCTGGTGCTGGCCTTTGCCCAGCCATTTATTCCCAGTAAAAACAAGCTTGGCCTGTCGAGACAAGGAGTCACGAGTTTCTACGTCGACAACTCGTATAGCATGCAGAACGAACGTAACGAAAAACGGTATCTCGACGTTGCTACCAGCAAATTAGACGAATTGCTGACCTTGTTTCGCAATGCTACGTCGCTGCAACTGCTCACAAACGATTTTTCGGCGGCTGAACAACAGACCGGTACGTCAGAAGCCATACGCGACCGGGTTACGGCCGTGCGGTTTGCCCACACCCCCCGGCCGCTTGAAACTGTTTATCGGCGGCAACGCAACCTACTCAGTTCACTCAACCCTGGTGGTCGAAATCAGCTTTTCTGGTTCTCTGATTTTCAAAAAAGTACGGCGGGTGATTTATCACGGCTGAAAATAGATACGTCTGACCGGCTATTCATTGTGCCGCTCGAAGCTCAAAACACCCGTAACATCTATGTCGACTCAGTCTGGCTTAGTACGCCCTTCATTCGCGAGATGCAGAACAATAGCCTGAACGTGCGGCTAACCAATGGCGGGCGCGAAACCGTTAGAAATCTGCCGGTGCGCCTGTATCTAGACGATACGCAAACATCCACGGCTTCGGCAACTATTGCACCCGGCGGGGGCGCTGCAGGAGCCGCATCTGAATCATCTGGAGCAACGGTTTCGCTCAATTTTAACGTGACCACAAAAGGTTACCACCGGGGTCGAATTGTATTTGAGGACTATCCCATTACGTTCGACAACCAGTTTTTTTTCGTCATCGAAGCGTCGCCCGCTGTTCGGGTACTTCATTTATTCGGTCAAGAATCTCCTGCCACCTATGTGCAGACCGTTTATGCCAACGACAGTCTGTTCGTTCGGCGTAGTTTCAACGCGCAGAATTTTGATGTGGGGCAGCTAAAAGAAACGGACCTGGTCGTGCTGGAGGGCGTTAGCCAGGTAAGCGGTACGTTGCGAACCGAACTGGAGCGCTTTGTGCGGCAGGGTGGCAGCCTAACCGTAATTCCCCCTGCCAATCCCAATTTGGCCTCTTATGGCCCATTTCTAAGTGCTTTGGGCGTGGGTGGGGTGCAGGCAACTACACCCGCAGCAGGCAGCGCTCCCTCGCTCCTACCCATTGCCGATCCGGACCGGCGCAATCCATTTTTTAGCGATGTTTTTCAGCAGAGTTATCAGTCAGACCCGCTCAACATGCCGTCGGCCGCACCGGTCTGGCGCTGGAGTGCGGGCCAGCGCTTATTAAGCCTGCGCGATGGCAACCCAATGCTTACTCACTCCCGAACGGGCGGAGGCACAGGTTCGCCCGGCAATGTGTATGTATTGGCTAGTCCCTTAGCAAGTCAGTACGGTAACCTGGCCGAGCATGCGCTGTTTGTGCCGGTTATGTATAAAATGGCTGCCTTGAGCGTTCGGGCGCAACGTACTGCCTACTCCTTCGATGATAACCTGATAACGGTACCGGTGAGCAATCCAGCAGAGCGGGCGGTGTATAAGCTAAAGCGCGGCAAGCTGGAGATCATTCCCGTACAGCGTATTGTCAATAACCAACTGGTGCTCGAAATGCCTAAAAGTAACGAGTTAGCCGCCGGACAGGAGGTAGAAGCAGGGTATTATGAACTCCAGAACGGACAGGGTAAAACCGAGCGGCTGCTGGCGTTCAACCACGGCAATCAGGAGTCGGCTATGAATTTTTATTCGGCCGACGAACTACGTCGAACATTTGCCAATCAGCCCAATGTGGAAGTCTTCGACAGCGTCCAGGACGGCAACTTTGTACAGGTGCTGGAGCAGGAAAATTTAGGCAAAAGTCTCTGGAAATACTTCCTGTTAGCCGCGCTAGCATTTCTTCTGATTGAGGCTCTTTTAGTGCGGCTTATGAAGGGATAGTAACGCACGGCAACTAATTCACGTCAGCAGAGAATAGAGGAGTATTACTTTCTTATCCCTTTCGCGAATACTCCACAAAATCGAAACTCACCTCATGGCGTTCGTCGGCGAGGTGCGGTACGCGGCTAATTTCTGCCCACTCGTTTTTATCAAACTGGGGAAAATAGGCGTCACCCTCGTAGGCTTTGTAAATTTCGGTCAGGTATAACGTAGTGGCAATGGGTAAGGCCATGCTATAAACCTCGGCTCCGCCAATTACAAAAATCTCCTCTTGATTCTGATTGCCTGCTGTTGCAATGGCGTCATCGAGCGTGTGGACTACCGTTACGTCCTCTGCACGAAATTCGGTATTTCGGGTAATAACGATGTTCAGTCGGTTGGGAAGTGGTTTACCCAGCGCTTCCAGGGTTTTGCGGCCCATGATAATGGGATGGTGGCTCGTTTTACGTTTGAAAAACGCAAAATCGTCAGGCAGGTGCCAAGGTAAATCCGGTTGGCCCTGGCGGTTGTTACGGCCAATGACGCCGTTTTGGGCAACGGCAGAAATGAGACTTATTTTCAAGATGGTAGTTTTCTGTTGGTAGCTTGTTGTTAAGTTATTTCATTTGTCGGCTTGCCTGCGCCGTTCCATCAGTTCACGCCACGTAGTAACAATTATGCCCTGTTCCTGAATAAACGATTTCAGGGCCGGGTCTAGCATGGCCAGCATGTCGCCTTTGCGCGTGAGGCCCGAGTTAGATATCTTATCAAACGTAGGCGTTGGCACCGTGCAGTGCATAATAATATAAGTAAGGCCCGGTTTCGCCGATGTCAGCAACTCCTTGAATTTTCTGGTCTTATACGCTTGTAAATTCTCGTCGGTCACGGCGCGGTCCGCCGTTGCAGTGCCCGGCGGTGAATTCCAGCTATAGCTCGTACCATCGAGGTCGTCCAACACCGGCAAACCGGCGTTCCATAGTTGCTGACCAACCTGCTGAAT
>JAQBNX010000157.1 GCA_028288385.1 Spirosoma sp. | reverse complement strand
ATCAGGCCGCTTTCTGCGAAAGCGAAATCATAGTCTACCAGAAGAATCATAAAAATCCCGGCGGGGCCGCCCGCACGGTCAGACATGGTCCATCAATTATCCGTCGAGGAGTTTTTAGCGAAGGCGCGTCAGTTACCTATCATTGACGTCCGGTCACCGGGCGAGTACGCCCATGCCCATATTCCTGGGGCGGTGAGCATTCCCCTATTCGACAACGATGAACGGGCGCAGGTTGGCACCAAGTATAAATATGCTGGTAAAGATGCAGCCGTCTTGCAGGGGCTCAACTTAGTGGGGCCTAAACTGGCGGATTTTGTCAGGCAATCGAAAAAACTGAATCCTCAAGACAAGGAAGTGCTGGTCCATTGCTGGCGGGGCGGCATGCGTAGCGGCTCCTTTGCCTGGTTACTGGATACCGCCGGACTTACGGCATCTACCCTGATTGGCGGCTATAAAGCGTATCGAAATGAAGTGCTGTCCAGCTTTGCCAAACCACTAAACCTGGTCATTATTGGCGGCAAAACAGGCAGCGGTAAAACAGATATCCTAAAGGAATTAGCCCGTCAGGGCGAACAGGTTATTGATCTGGAAGGGCTGGCTAATCATAAAGGGTCGTCGTATGGGGCCATTGGGCAACTGGCTCAACCGGCTACAGAACAGTTTGAGAACAGGATTTTCCATACCTTACTGACGCTGGACGCCAATCGTCGGATCTGGCTCGAGGATGAGAGTCGCAATATCGGCTCGTGTTTTATTCCAATGGCCCTTTGGCAGCAGATGAGAATCGCACCGGTAGCCTTTGTCGATATGCCGAAAGACAAGCGTGTGCATCGGCTGGTTGCCGAGTATGCCAATATTGACCACGGATTACTGGTTGAAGCAACGGAGCGAATTCGGAAACGACTTGGGGGAAAAGTGACTAAAGATGCCCTCGATGCGCTGGCTCGGCATGACTACGCAACCGTTGCCGACTTGACTCTGGACTATTACGACAAAGCCTACTTACACGGACTTTCGCAACGTGATGCCGTTACGATTTCACCCATTGACACGCAGGAGGATGACCCTTCACAAACGGCGCAGCGGCTGATCGAGTGGGCAAACACTACCCAGCGCTGATTATCGCTTCTTTTTCTTGGTTTCGCTCATTCGGCGAATGACTTCGCGTTTACTAAAGCCTAAATGCCAGACCGCAAAGCGTGTTTCCTGTTTCCCAAAACACGCTTCGCAAATCAGGCTTTTGGATGGAACAGGTGCATTATAAACGAAGAGTGTGTCGTTGATCTTCTGGATATTGGAAATGGCCGATACGTTTTGTTTAGCGCTGTATAGATACGCATCCAGAATTTCCCTCTCCTTGGCATTTAAGGCCTGATTTTGGATATCTACCTCACCAAGCAAACGAATATCCAGTGCATAGCGCTCGGCAATTGCTTTAGCTTTGGGCAAGTTTTGCAACTGACACAGTTTGGCGCGTTCGGCGGGGTTTGTCGTTTTCTGAAGTTGGGTCGTCAGTTCTTTTTCCAGGGCAGCACTAATCTTTCCTCCCAAATTGTCTACTGTTTCTACCAAATCGACATTGGTGATTCGCTTGATTTTCGAATCAGCCATTTCCTGCTTCAGTTCGTTCGTGTAGCGTACCCGCTCAGGATTGCAAGCTGTTAGAAAGCTGATTAATAGACAATGTAGTAGCAGGAAGCGTGTCATAAACAGGAACTTAATAAGATTAGGTTTCGTAACTTATTTGAAAAACGATTCCATTAGCCGCTTGGTTGCAATTAGCAACCACAAAGTCTACCTGCTGGAATGCCGGACCAAGGGATTTTCGTAAATTTGCTTTTTATATTAGTAATCTCTCTTGCCACGCCTGAAGGGCGGCAAAAAATATAAACTTATGCTTGATCAGTTAGAAGCCATTCGTGAACGCTTCAACGAAGTAGCTCAGCAAATTGTGCAGCCCGAAGCCGTTTCGGACCAGAAGCGATTCATGAAGTTGAGTAAAGAATACAAAGATTTAGAAAAAATCGTTGTGCAGTATCAGGCGTACCAGCAACTGCTCGAAGAAATTGAGAATGCCAGAAAAGTTATCGCTACCGAAAAAGATGAAGACTTTCGGGAAATGGCCAAAGGTGAGTTAGATGAACTATTGCCACGCCGGGAAGCACAGGAAGAAGCACTGAAAGAGATGTTGATGCCCAAAGATCCCAACGATAGCAAAAACGTTATTCTCGAAATTCGTGGTGGCACCGGTGGCGATGAAGCGGCCATTTTTGCGGGCGATATTTTCCGGATGTATCAGCGTTTCTGCGAGAAAATGGGCTGGAAAATGTCGCTCGTCGACTTCACAGAGGGAACATCCGGCGGCTACAAGGAAATAATCACCGAAATAGAAGGCGAAGATGTGTATGGCAAGCTGAAATTCGAATCAGGTGTTCACCGGGTGCAACGGGTGCCAGCTACGGAAACACAAGGCCGGATCCATACCTCGGCAGCCAGCGTAGCGGTACTGCCCGAAGCCGAAGAGGTCGATGTTGATATCAACATGAACGACATTCGTAAAGATACATTCTGTTCATCGGGAGCTGGTGGCCAGTCGGTAAACACCACTTATTCAGCGGTGCGACTTACGCACATACCATCTGGTATCGTTGTTCAGTGCCAGGATGAACGCTCGCAGTTGAAGAACTTCGATAAAGCCCTCACGGTACTTCGGTCGAGGATTTATGAAATTGAATTACAGAAACACAACGATGCCATTGCTTCACAGCGCAAAACGATGGTTGGTAGTGGCGACCGGTCTGATAAAATCAGAACCTATAATTACCCACAAAGCCGCGTCACCGATCACCGTATTGGCCTGACGGTCTACAACCTCCCTGCCGTAATGGATGGCGGCATTGGTGAGTTTATCGAGCAGCTTCGTATTGCCGAAAATGCCGAACGATTGAAAGAAGGCGCAACGGCTTAACTTATTTACGTTCAAACATGAGTCAACCCGAATTTTAACGATTCGTTAAAATTCGGGAAAACCTTACCCAAAAAGCGGCCTGG
>JAQBNX010000147.1 GCA_028288385.1 Spirosoma sp. | reverse complement strand
ATTCGGGCCATCCGCTCAAAGTACTTCGAGCAGATTTCGATGTTTTCTTCGATGGGCTCTTCAGATAGGTCGAGCATGTGCGACGAGTAGAGTGGTTTACCCGTTTGCTCGAAGTGCTTTTCGCCGGCCGCCAGCAGCCCATCAATCCAGGGTAGCAGTTTCTTGGCGCAGTGGTCGGTGTGCAGAATAACTGGTACGTTGTAGAGTTCAGCAACGTGGTGAACATGCAGCGCCCCGGAAATTGATCCGGCAATGGCAGCCTGCTGCTTGTCGTTGGGCAAGCTTTTACCCGCGTAGAATATACCTCCCCCATTGGAAAACTGAACGATAACCGGCGAGTTGACGGCGCGGGCCGTTTCCAGCACGGCATTAACGGAGTCTGTGCCGACGACATTAACGGCAGGCAGGGCGTAATCATTTTCGTTGGCGTGGCGGAAAATTTCGGTAACGCCTTCGCCGGTTACAACACCGGGACTGAATCGGGTGGCTACTTCGTTCATAACTAGGGGACAAAACAGTTAATGATTAAATTCATCCAGATAATTTTCACCTATTTAATGTCAGGTGTACCAATCTGAATGCGGTGGGTAAAATTGGGGATATTAGGTGAATAATACTACTTTGCACGAACTCCTTTGACCTCCCGACCTATGAAAACCCTTTTCTTCTGCCCGATGTGGCGCATGGAAAGCAGCCCGTATGCTGAAGCCGTTCAACGGGTAAAAGCGGCCGGATACGACGGCATGGAGATAGCCGCTGAGCCAGGTAAACGTAGTGAAGCCGTGCGTGTGACCCGCGACAATGGGCTGGAAGTTATTCTGATGGCATTTGGCAGCGGGAAAACCTTTGCTGACCACCAGCGGAAATTTCGCGATGACCTGCTGGACGTAGCGTCGCATAAGCCTCTGTTTATTAATAGTCATACCGGTCATGACTATTTCACGTTCGAGCAAAACACAGAGTTGATTCAGACGGCGGCAGCCGTACATGAGCAAACGCGTATCCGCATTCTGCATGAAACGCACCGGGGCCGGTTCTCCTACAGCGCGCGCTATCCAGAATTACCTGCTCAGGATTCCCGACATGCGACTTACGGCCGACTACTCCCACTGGGTTAACGTAGCAGAGTGGTACCTCGCCGACCAGCTTGAAAATGTCCATCGTGCCATCGCCGTCAGCGACCAAATTCACTGCCGCGTTGGTCACCCACAAGGCCCACAGGTGAACGACCCCCGCGCTCCGGAATGGCAGGACGCACTCGAAACCCACGCCCGCTGGTGGGACGCAATCCGAGCCCGCATGCAAAAAGCAGACATGCCCGTGCTGACCATAACCTGCGAGTTTGGACCGGCGGGGTATCTGCCCATACTGCCCTACACCCAGCAGCCTGTAGCCAGCCAGTGGGACATCAATGTGTTCATAAAAGAGTTCCTGAAAAAACGCTGGGAGGTATAGCTTTTAACCAAATAACCGCGAACCGTATTATCACAATTCCTGGCTTCTCTTCAGTCTTACTACGTATTATTTGTTAATCAGTGGGTTCCGCCAATGCGGTTCCATTTTTGCGTATATTTGGTATGTTATGCTTTATCTTCGATACATAGTCTCCCTATTGCTGCTGAGTCTGGTCTGGTGTTCTGCGCGAGCACAACTGGCTCAGTCACTGCGGCTTGAGATTCCGTCTGATGCGAACCAGGCTGAAGCATTTGATGTAACTCCCCTCGCCGAACAGGGTGTACTAATGACGATCCGAACCGGCGGTCCGTATGATAACACGCCCACGGTGTTTGCCTTCAAGAAGTATGACGTCAACCTCAAACCACTCTGGCAAATAACGTTTAAACAGGATCTGAAATACCGTGCGGTAGAAACCTATCACAACGATCAGTATGCTTACCACCTCTTCCGGGAATATGACACAAACCGGTTCCAGTTTGTCAGGCTGCACCTCGATGATGGTGTTATTGAAACATTTGAAGGGATCCTGCTCGATCAGTTCGACATTCGTCAGTTCAAGGTCATGGGTAGTCTGGCCTACGTGAGCGGCTACCACCGTAACCGCCCGGTGGTGATGGCGTTCTCATTTTTCGATGGCACGGCAAAAGTCTTACCGGGCCTCTACGTCAACCACATGGAAATCAGCAGCCTGGAAATTGATGAGGCACGAAACGAAGTCAATGTGCTGGTTCACTCCTCCAAACGTCGCTGTCGGTTTTCCATACGAACCTACAACTACGACAGTAAGCTGCTCAGGACAATTGACTTCGACGGGGCCAAAAACAGCCTGATTTCTGGTAAGCTCCTGCCCATTGATGACCATGAATCGTTGCTGGTCGGTAATTATTCTACTGACTGTACCCCTTACTCCCAGGGTGTTTATGTGACGCGCATTCAGCATGGCGATCCAAGCGTCGATGCATCGGCCGAAGCCGTCAGGGCTATTCAGTATTTCGAGTTTTCGCAGCTTCAAAACTTCTTTAACTACCTAAAGCCCCAACGGCAACAAAAGCTGCTGGCCAAAGCAAAACGAAAAAAAGAAGAAGGCAAAGACTATAAGTTTAGATATCGGCTGCTGGTGCATGACATCAAGCCTACGGCTGATGGGCTTACGCTCGTTGCTGAAGTGTATTACCCCCAGTATAGGAGCAGTACGCTGGCTTATGGCGGTTACCTGCGCGGGGCCGACCGGTACGACGGCTTTCGCTACACCCATGCCTTCGTTTGCGGGTTTGACCGGAAGGGGAACCTCTTATGGGATAACTGCCTGCCCATCAAAGAACTCCTCAGCCCTGACCTGATCGAAATGGTTCAACTGTCGCAGCAGGGTGACCGAATTGTGCTGGCTTATCCCAACGAGGGCGAAATAAACACAGAAGTGATTCAGGGCAACAAAGTTCTGAAAGAGACCGAAAAGTTTAAACTCAGAACCGGCTCCGACGACGAGAAAGTAACTTTTTCGGCGCAGGATAACCTCATGGCGTGGTACGACCAGCACTTTCTGGCTTGTGGGTTTCAGAAAATTGCACCCTCCAAGTACTATCCGACTCAACGTGAGGTATTTTACCTGAATAAGCTCTCTTACCGGGCCGAAATGCTACCCGCAAAGCCTACCAGTGCGACGACCAGAAAAAACGCTGAAGCAAACCGATCAGCGACCTGGACACGGAGTTCTTGTCCAGTACC
>JAQBNX010000743.1 GCA_028288385.1 Spirosoma sp. | reverse complement strand
AGCGGCGGGGCCATCAAAGACCAGAGTTTTGATATCGCCAAATGTCGCTCCCGATTTTTCGACGCCTTCCAGCGCCACGCGATAGAATCCAGGTTTGGCAATGTTCACGGTGCCAAAATCTACCGTCTGCTCCGCGCCCGTCCCGGCAACGTTGGCAGTAAGAGCGAAGTTCTGGGTCCTGGCCTCATCGGGATTTTGCCCAGTGAGCGAGAGCTTCCACGCGGCAGTTGCCCCGGCGGGCAAGGTCAGCTTGAGCGCGACCTGAAGGGCGCCGACATCGCGCAAATCGCCGTACCACACGAGGCTCTGGGTTTTATCGGCCCAGCCATAAACGCCGTCGCCCTCGCGCACTTCGATGCCATCGAGTTTGGGTTCCGACATGGCGGTGAAGGCCGGAACATTGACCGGATCGGCGTGGGCGGCGCAAGAACTGAGAGTGACACAGGCACTTAAAGCCAGAAGAATTTTGGTTTGCATGAAAATTTCAAAAGGCCCCTCGCGGGCACAGCAATGGACCAGCTTTAGCGAGCAGCTTTCAACTGCGCGTTCAAGATGATGTTTTTGTCGGGTACTACCTTTAATTCGGTGGTGGTTTGGCCGTAGCGCACTTTGGCAGTGCCCGTCGCGGCGCTGTGAATGGTTGCGGAGACGAGCATGCCGTTGGCCCAGGCGATGTCCACCGTCGCGCCGCCGCGCGCCCTGAGGCCAGTTACAGAACCCGTCGGCCACGCTTTGGGCAATGCGGGTAGCAACTCGATTTCGCCGTTTTGCGATTGGAGCAGCATTTCGGCGATGCCCGCCGTGACGCCAAAGTTGCCGTCAATTTGCATCGGCGGGTGCAAACCGAACAGGTTCGGGCAGGTGTTGCGAGCGGCCAGAAGGTTTTGCACCATCGTGTGCGCGTTTTCGCCGTCGTGCAAACGCGCATAAAGCGCGGTGCGCCACGCGAAGGACCATTCGCGCACGTCGGAGTCGGCGGCGATGCCGCGCGCATCGAGCGAGACCTTGGCGGCTTTGGCGAAGTCGGGCGTTTTGGTGGGGCTGATTTCGCGACCGGGAAAAACGCCGAACAGGTGCGAGGTGTGGCGATGGTGGTCATTTGGGTCGTCGCGGTCAGTCATCCATTCCTGCAACTGGCCCCACTTGCCGATTTGTGGCCCGACCAACTTATCGCGCATGGCGGCGATTTTGGTGGCGTAGTCCTTGTCCACGCCCAGCACTTTTGTCGCATCCAGGTAGTTGGTGAACAGGTCCCACACAATTTCCTGATTATAGGAAACGCCGTCTTCGCGGGGTCCGTGTTCGGGCGACCAGCCGTGCGGTACCACCAGACGGCCATCGGGCAAGGTTTTGAGATGGTCTTCCCAGAACTCGACCGTCTCCTTGATAATCGGATAAGCGACCGAACGCAAATAGGTTTCGTCGCGCCCGAAGGCGTAGTGTTCCCACAGGTGTTGGCAGTACCACGCGTTGGCGGTATCGTCCCAGTTCCAGCCCATGCCTCCCATCGTGTTATGCGAGGTGCGAACGGCAAAACCGCGCGTTGCCATCGCGCCAGTTGGCGTCTTCCAGTCGGGCGAAGCCGCTGTCGTCTTGCGCCATGCGGGAAGCTGGCTCTGGATCAAGTTGAAGAGTGGAACGTGGCTTTCGGCGAGGTTGGCGACTTCGACCGGCCAGTAGTTCATCTGGATGTTGATGTTGGCGTGGTAGTCGGAGTGCCATGCGGGGCTATTGGAATCGTTCCATAAGCCCTGCAAGTTGGCGGGCAAACTTCCAGGCCGCGAACACGAAATCATCAGGTAGCGCCCGTACTGAAAGAGTAAATTTTCGAGTTCGGGGTCCACGGTCTTGAACGCCTCGACTTTGCGCTCATCGGTGGGCAGCGCTTTTTGCATCGCATTTGAGGCGCCGAAGTTGGCTTGTACCCTGTCGAACAAGCGTTGATAATCGCGGACATGGGCGGCTTTAAGGGCCTCGAATCCCTGTTTGGCCGCGCTATCGAGTTGCTTTTCCAAGTCGGGCATCGCTCCCCGGTAGCCCGCCGCGTAATTCATGGCGTAGTTGGTACCCGCCGCCAGTAAAATCACCGCTTCGTCGCAGTTGTTAAGTTGAATGCCTTCGGGCTTGGTTTGCACCCGACCACCGCGCGTTAGAACCCGCGCCTTCGCTTCATAGTGAAGTCCGTTAGGCAGAGTGCCCTGGAACGAAAGCGTGGTGCCCTGCTCTGCTGAGGTTTCGCCATGCGCGCCCTTGAGTTCGAGGAGACCGGAAACTGAACCCGCTTTGCTGGCGCTCCAGCGCATCGCGATCACTTGAGAGGGCGCACTGGCGAAGACCTCGCGCGTATGAGTGACGCCGTCGCGGGTGAAGGTGGTGCGCGCCGTCGCGCTTTGAATATCGAGTTCGCGGCGGTAGTCTTCAACGGGTGTAGGTGCGCCGCTGCCCAGATGCACGCCGCCAAGAGCAATTTCAGCGAGTTGAAAATGAGATTCGCCGTTGTTCTTCAGGAAATTGAATCGGTAGAACTTGTAAGGCGTGGTATTGGCGAAAGTGAAGGTTTTGGCCTGTCCCCGGTTTGCGAAAGGGTCTTGATTTTCGCGGTGATCGAGAGTTGTCCAGGTCCTGCCATCGAGCGAACCTTGAAA
>JAQBNX010000116.1 GCA_028288385.1 Spirosoma sp. | reverse complement strand
CATGGCTAAATACGATCCCGTCGGCTGGGCAGCTGGAAAATGGTCCTATCTGGATCCAAAAATTAGACGGGCTGCCTTCAGTGCGGCTCACCCGGGCGTTTTTGATGCGAACCTGAATCCCCTCTACGATACCGACTGGTTCAAAGAATCAGCGCAGAACAAACTCTCGCAAAACCACCAGTTAGGTTTCAGTGGCGGTAACGAGCGTACCCAATATTCGCTATCGCTCAACTACCGTGACGATGAGGGACTTATCAAAACATCATACATGAAGCGGTATTCGGGCCGATTCTCGATTGATGACCAGGTGAAAAGCTGGCTTAAAATTGGCGGTACGTTAAGTTATAACACCCAGAATGAAAACCTGGTAGACATTAATGACGCAGTAGCCCGGCAGATTGTCGAAGATTTCCCTTTCCTGCCTGTGCGGTATCCGGACACCGGTATTCTTGCCGAAAACCGGGATTATCCCTATGCTGAAGGAACGATGAGTTCAGTACACCGTCTGCTTGATCGCCGGTACATTCAAAACACCCAGACAACCTTGGGTAGTTTGTTTGCGAACATCACGCTGGCTAAAGGACTGGAGTTCCGATCGGTTGTGGGGGCTAATGTTCAGACGCAGGAAATCAACCAGTCACAAACCCGCACGTTGAACATTGGTAACAATGGCAATGCCTCGACCAACAACAACCGCACCTCATTCTGGTCGCTGGAAAACTACCTGACCTACAACAAGCAGATTGGTCAGGACCACTCGTTTACGGGCTTACTGGGTCTTTCGTGGCAGGAGACAAAAACGTTCGGTATTGGGGCCAGCGTGAGCGGTTTCGCTACCGACTACTTCGGCTTTAACAACTTGGGTGCTGGTGCTATTAATCCTCAGGTTTCGTCGGGTGCATCGCGCTTTGCGTTCAACTCGTACTTCGGCCGGGTTAACTACGGCTTCAGAAATAAGTATCTGTTTACAGCGACAGGTCGGGCCGATGGTTCGTCCAAGTTCGGAGAAAATCATAAGTTTGCTTTTTTCCCTTCAGCAGCCCTGGCCTGGCGCGTGTCGGAGGAAGACTTCCTGAAAGGCAACCCGGTTATCTCGAACCTGAAAATACGTAGCAGCTATGGCTTAACGGGTAACTCCGAAATTCCACCTTACTCATCGCTGTCCACGTTAAACTCCAACTACTCGACCATTTACAACGACACCAAAGTGAGTGGAACGGGTATCAACCGCTTGGCTAACCCGGACCTTCGCTGGGAGAAAACGGCCCAAACGGACGTTGGTTTAGAGATTGGTTTGTTCAAAGGCCGCATAACCCTGGAAGCTGACTATTACTACCGCCTGACGACCGACATGCTGCTTGATGCACCTGTGCCTCAGTCGAGTGGATACGCCACCATCCGGCGGAACGTAGGCTCCATGGAAAACAAAGGCTTCGAGTTCGGTCTGAACACAATAAACGTTAACCGCGGTGCATTCACCTGGAATACTACGTTTAACATTTCGCTTAACCGCAATAAAGTCCTATCGCTGGCTACGCCCTCAGATATCTTCGGCGTTGGTGGTCCTAACTTTATTAACCAAACGAATATTATCCGCGTGGGTGAGTCGGTGGGTTCATTCTGGGGTCTTACACGTTTAGGCACCTGGAGCGAAGCCGAGCGCGAAGAAGCGGCCAAATTTACCAGTTACCGCAATGGCCTGACCATCCTGCCGGGTGACCTTAAGTACCTAGACGTAAACGGCGACAAGGCTATCACCGACGCCGACCGCAGCATCATTGGTAATAGTAGCCCGAAAGGATGGGGTGCGCTGACCAACAACTTCAAACTGGGCAACTTCGATGCTACGTTTGAAATGCAGTACATGTTTGGCAACCAGGTCATGCTTATGAACCTGCACCCCAGCGAAGACCGGCAGGCCCTGGCCAACAGCTACTCTTCCGTATTAAATGCCTGGACGCCCACCAATCAGAATACCATGATTGCTGAAGTTCGGGACACCCGGGCCGGATATGTAACCAACGTAGACAGCCACTGGATCAAGAATGGTTCATTCCTGCGGGGCAGAAACCTCCTGCTTGGCTACACGTTTCCCGTTGCGCTCACCAACCGGTTAAAAATGAACCGGCTTCGCCTGTACGTTTCGGCGCAAAACTTCTTCCTGCTGGTAGAAGACCCCATCATCGGTGACCCAGAAGTAACCCCAACAAACCAGGGTACCGGCAGCAGTGCCTTCTCGCAGGGTCAGATCTGGCACAACTACCCAAAACCCACCACCTATATGCTGGGTCTACAGATTGGTTTGTAATCCTGAGACACATTAAATCGACTGACATTTTAACGTATGAGACCTACACTAGTAAAACACATAAGCCGGGCCCTGCTGTGCGGAATAGCCCTGACCGGCCCAATTGGTTGTAAGGATTTCCTGACCGAACAGGCTCCCTCCAACTTAACGCCAACTAGCTTCTACACCATTCCTGACCATGCCGAAGCCGCGCTGGCTTCTGTGTATGATAACCTCCGGTTCATGGGTGGTGGCGCAGGTATATTCTCCTCCAACTGGCAGTTGCTGGAAGCCCTAACGGGTACCTCGACGACGGAAACCGCCCAGAACTCTGACTTGAACAACCTGTATGGGTTAGTACACGACGGCAATAATGCGCACGTGAATAACTACTGGAACGGCCTGTACCGGGTTATTGCGCAGGCTAATCAGGTAATTGACAGGGTGCCGGGCATATCCCCGATGGATGCGGCTCAGAAAACCAAAATTCTGGGCGAAGCTCGTTTTCTGCGGGCTCAGGCTTACTTTACCACGGTACAGCTTTGGGGCGATATTCCCCTGATTACCAAACCCCAAACGGCAGCTTCAGACGATTTCCTGCCTACACGGTCCAAGGTAGAGGATGTTTATAAGCTGATTGTTGAGGATTTGACCACCGCTGAAAAAGCAGGCTTGCCCTGGATGGACGTTAGTGGACGGGTTAACCTGGCCGCCGTGAAAACGGAGTTGGCTAAAGTGTACCTGACCATGGCCGGATTCCCGCTTGGCAAAGGAGCGCCGTACTACAAGTTAGCCGCCGACAAAGCCTTTGAAGTGATTACCTACGCCAATGCGAATCCTTCGGTGATTAACCTGTTTACGACGTATGAGGACCTGCACCGGGAAAGTACAGAAAACCGGCTCGAGCACCTATTCATGCTGCAGTATAATACGCTGGTAGCGGGTAATCCCATGGATAACTTTTACCCGAACTTTAAGCCGGTAACGTATAACGGACCCGGCGGAACGGGAAGTTCGGTGCCGACGCCTTCCTTCTACAATTCGTATGAGAAAGGTGACCTCCGCGCAAAAAACCAGGACGGGTTTTTCTATACCAGTTACTACACCAATGGCAATGGTGCACCGTTCGATTTAGGAGCCCCCTACGTGTTCAAACACTTTAACCGGACAGCCAATGGTACAGCAGGTACTGCCGGTACACGTCAGAATAACCTGAACGTACCGGTGATCCGGTACGCTGAAACGTTGCTGATTTATGCCGAAGCACAGAACGAAGTGGGAGGTCCTTCGCAGGATGCCTACAACGCCATGAAGCGGATACGCGACCGGGCTAAACTCGAAACACCTGCTCTTGGTGCTTATACGCAGGCATCGTTCCGGGAAGCGGTTTGGCGTGAACGCTGGCATGAGCTGGCATACGAGCAGATTACTTGGTTCGATATGGTCAGGTTGCGGAAGGTGTACAACGAAACCACCAACGGGTTCGATAATTTTGTAGGGCACGTTAACAAAAGCTCAAATAATGCCTTACAGGAAAAACACCTGCTGTTACCACTTCCTAAGCAGGAAATGCTCAACAACCCCAACCTTAGACCACAGAATCCGGGTTATCCGGGTGTTTAAAGTTGGAGTAAGTATTGGGGTTTGATTAATCCTGAATAATTAAAAGCCAAAGTCCCCAACTGAGTGATAAGCTCGGTTGGGGACTTTGGCTTTTAAGACAATATTAAATAACTATTATCAGGCCATTTACTAGGAATAATATTGGATAATTAGCAGCTTTGAGCAATAATGCGTGTGTAGTATCACTCTTTTTTCCATTCAATTTTATCAAATTTTCTTATGAACAACTTTGTACGTCAGGCGTACCGCACATTGCCACTACTGCTGTTAAGCTGGTTATTGTGCGCGGGGGCATTTGCCCAGGAACGAAAAGTTACCGGCCGAATCACTGACGGTAACGACAACACCGGATTACCAGGAGCCAACGTCGTTATTAAAGGTACACAAATTGGTATGGTTACGGACGCGGAAGGCCGTTTTTCGCTCAATGTAGCCCCCGGTCGCGATGTGTTGACTGTTTCGGCCATTGGGTATGCAGCCCAGGAGGTCACCATTGGTAATCGAACCGAAGTCAATATAGCCCTTGCTCCAGACATTAAAACCCTGAACGAAGTAGTCGTGACTGGCTACGGAGCGCAGGCTAAACGAGACATTACGGGAGCAGTGGCAACGGTCGATACCAAGCAATTGCTATCGGTTCCGGCTACCAACGTTGGGCAGGCCCTGCAGGGCCGCGTGGCGGGTGTGCAGGTTGGCAACGAAAACGCACCCGGTGGTGGCGTAATGGTCAGGATCCGGGGTTTTGGAACAATCAACGACAACTCTCCGCTCTACGTCATTGATGGCGTGCCAACCAAAGGCAACCTCAATACCCTGAACCTGAATGACGTAGAGAGTATGCAGATTCTTAAAGACGCATCGGCAGCTTCCATCTATGGTTCACGGGCGGGTAATGGCGTAGTTATCATCACGACCAAGAAAGGTAAAGCAGGTAAACCGAAATTTACCTATGACACCTACTACGGGTCGCAGCGTCATGGCAAACTGCTGGACATGCTAAATACAGATGAATATGCGCAGTTAACTTGGGAATCACGGAAAAATTCTGGAACCGTGGGGGCCAACGGCAATCCGGTTCACTCGCAGTTCGGCAATGGTCCAACACCCGTAATCCCTGATTACATCTTGCCCAGTGGTGCATCGGCCAGCGACCCTCGTGTTGCCCAGAATCCCGACGGTACGTATGTCAATTATAACAACGACATCAATTCACCGAACTTCCTCCTGATTACCAAAGCCAACAAAACAGGCACAAACTGGATGGAAGAAATCTTCCATACGGCTCCAATTCAAAACCATCAGTTGGGCGTGTCGGGCGGTAATGAGAATGGACGTTATGCCATGTCGCTGAACTACTTCAATCAGGAAGGTATCATGAAGTATACCGGCTACAAACGGTATTCGCTGCGGGCCAATACGGAATTTAACGTAACGAAAAAAATTCGCGTTGGGCAAAACTTCCAGGTAGCATATGGAGAACGCGTTGGACAGCCTAATGGCAATAATGCGGAAAGCAACCCTATTTCCTTTGCTTACCGGATTCAGCCAATCATACCGGTTTATGACGTAGCGGGAAATTTTGCCGGTACACGCGGTGGCGATCTCGACAATGCCTTCAACCCGATGGCAGACCTATATCGGAACAAAGACAATGTGCAGAAGGAGATGCGCATATTTGGTAATGCTTATGCTGAAGCAGACATTCTGCCCAATCTGACGGCCCGCACCAGTTTCGGGATTGACTATAACCTGTTCAACTACCGCAACTACTCAATACGTAATATCGAAGCCTCAGAAGCGCGTGGGTCCAACAGTCTGCAAACCAACAACAACTACGACTGGACCTGGACCTGGTATAACACGCTGACCTACAATATATCGCTGGGTGAGCGCAACCGGTTTAACGTAATTGTAGGGACCGAATCGATCAAAAACTACTCTGAGTTTTTTGATGCCAGCCGAACAAACTTTGCCGTGGATGATATCGAAAACCGGTACCTGAGTGCTGGTACGGGCGTCCAGACCAACAACGGTGGTGCTGCAAACTGGCGGCTGGCATCGGAATTTGCCAAACTCAACTACGTCCTGGACGACAAATACCTGCTCGACCTCACCGTGCGTCGCGACCGTTCGTCCAGGTTTGCCAGAGAGTTTCGGTCGGCGGTATTTCCGGCTGCCAGCATAGGCTGGCGGGTCTCTAAAGAAAATTTCTTTAAGCCCCTCACCTTTGTTGATGATCTGAAATTCAGGGCAGGGATAGGCCAAACCGGAAACCAGGAAATTGGCAACTACAACTCCTATACGCAGTTTAGTACCAACCCCATTACGTCATTTTATGACATCAACGGTACACGTACTTCAGCGGTGCCAGGCTATGAATTAACACAATTTGGTAATGCAAAAGCGAAATGGGAAACCACCACGAGCCTGAACATCGGTCTGGACGCCATGCTGCTCAAAAACAAACTAAGCATCGGGTTTGACTGGTACACCCGTACTACGTCCGACATGTTGTTTCCGGTACAGGCTCCGCTTACCCAGGGCGTAGCAACGGTTCCCTTCCAGAACATTGGTTCCATGCGGAACCGTGGTGTTGACCTGATGATTAATTACGGCGATAAAATTGGTACCGGTGGCCTTAGTTATAACGTAGGCGCTAATTTTAGTACCTACCGTAACGTAGTAACCAAAACGAATGGTGACCCCAGCACACAGTATTTTGGTATCAACGACGAGCGGATTCAGAACTTCGTAGTCACGCAGCAGAACTACCCGATTGCTTCCTTCTTTGGCTACACGATCGATGGAATTTTCCAGACGAACGAAGAAGCCAAAGCTGCGCCGGTTCAGTTTGGTAGCGCTGCAACGGAGAACGTAGCGGGTCGGTTCAAATTCCGGGATATTAATGGCGATGGCAAGATTGACACCAAAGACCTAAGCATCATTGGCAGCCCTCACCCAAAATTCTCGTATGGCCTGAATGTAAAACTGAACTACAAAAACTTTGGCCTAACATTGTTTGGACAGGGCGTTCAGGGAAATCAGATTTTCAACTACACCAAATACTGGACCGATTTCCCCACGTTTGGCGGCAACCGCAGCACCCGCATGCTATATCAATCGTGGCGTCCCGGCAAAACCGATGCCATTCTGCCACAGCTTCGGTCGAGTGACCAGGTTAGCATTCAGCCTTCGACCTATTACCTCGAAAGCGGTTCTTACTTCCGGATGAAAAACATCCAGCTAACGTATCAACTGCCACAGGTGCTGCTTTCCAAACTAAGAATGGGTGCTACGTCCGTTTATATTCAGGGACAAAACCTGTTTACGGTTACGAAGTATTCGGGTATGGATCCAGAAGTTAACCTGCGTGCTTATTCCTCGGGTAACGACCGCCAGATTGGCGTAGACGGCGGTTCCTATCCGGTGGCAAAAACGGTCCTGGTAGGTCTGAACTTAAGCTTTTAATTAACCCGGCATATGCCGGTTTCAACTGATAATCATGAAAAAGATTACACTACTTATAACCACTGTTTGTCTGGCGGTCGCAACATCCTGCTCAGACAAATTTCTGGACGTACAGCCCAAAGCTGCGCTGGCCGTTACGACGTTGCAAAACAAAACGGGCGTTAACGCCTTGCTGATTGGTGCCTATTCACTTTTAGACGGCTGGGCAACGGCCGAGGGCGCTTACCGTTCCTATAACGTAGGCGCCGATAACTGGGTGTATGGCAGCGTAGCCAGTGATGACGCATACAAAGGCACTATTGCCGGCGACCAACCCAACATTTCGCTCATTGAGCAGGGCAACATACAGTCCGATAATATTTACTTTCGGGGCAAATGGCGCGGCATGTACGATGGTATCGCCCGCACGAATGACGTGTTGCAGGCTATGGCGGTTGCCAAAGACATGACCGACGCAGAAAAGCAGCAAGTCAATGCCGAAGCCCGCTTTTTGCGGGGTCACTACCACTTTGAACTCAAGAAGATGTTCAATATGGTACCTTATATCGACGAGAAAATTTATAATCCGAATGATCTCGAAAGCACCAAAGTACCAAATAATGTAGATATCTGGCCAAATATCGTAGCTGATTTGAAGGCGGCTTATGACGTACTACCTGTTAAACAAACGCAGGTAGGCAGACCGACGAAATGGGCGGCTGCTGCCACACTGGCGAAAGCGTATCTGTTTCAGAAGAAATATGCCGAAGCAAAACCCCTGCTCGAAGCCATTGTAGCCAGTGGCCGGTATAAGTTGATGGACAGGTATCACGATAACTTCAAGGCCGTAACCAACAACAACGCCGAATCTATTTTTGAAGTGCAGTATTCGGTCAATGACGGAGCGTCGGGTGGCGAAAATGGCAATATCGGATCTACGCTAAACTATCCGTATGGTGGCGGTGGCGTTACAACCTGCTGCGGTTTCTTCCAGCCCTCGCAAAACCTGGTGAACGCCTTTAAAACGGATGCAAACGGCCTACCTCTGATCGATACGTTTAACGCATCGGACGTTACCAGCGATCAGGGTATTGAAGCCACTGCCCCTTTCACGCCTTATGCAGGACCGCTTGACCCACGTCTGGACTGGACCGTTGGCCGTCGAGGTATTCCGTATTTAGACTGGGGGGTTCATCCGGGCAAACCGTATGTTCGCGACCAGTCGTATGGCGGGCCTTTTTCGCCCAAAAAGCACGTCATGTACAAATCAGATGTCGGCACGAACACATTTGCGGGTAACCCACGCCTGAACGCCAATAACTACCGCATGATTCGCTATGACCACGTGTTGCTGTGGTTAGCAGAAATTGAGGTTGAAATTGGGGATCTGAACAAAGCGCGTGACTACGTTAACCAGATTCGCCGACGCGCTGCTAACCCGGATGGCTTTGTGAAAACAGCCGACGGCGCACCCGCTGCCAATTACGTTATCAAAGAGTATTCGACACCCTGGACCGACCAGGCGGCTGCCCGAAAGGCCGTACAGTTTGAGGAACGCCTGGAATTAGGCATGGAAGGCCATCGCCGGTTCGATCTTCTACGCTGGGGTATTGCTGAGCAAACTTTAAACACGTACTATGCAACGGAATCCAAAAAACGGCCTTATCTAAATGGGGTTCAGTTTATTAAAGGCCGGCACGAATATTTCCCCATTCCCTTACAGGAAATTTTCAATAGCAAAAAAGATGGCAAGGAAACGTTGACGCAAAATCCGGGGTATAATTAAAACCGGTAACTGCATTTATTGCTACCCAAGAGAGGGGAAGGGGTAAGTATAGCTTACTCATTCCCCTCTTTTTATTGATAAACAAGTACCTTATGGTTCATTCATCTGCTTCGTCCAATCGTCGGCTGTTTCTGAAACAGGCGGCCGGGTTAGCCGTTTTCTCGATTGTTCCCCGCTACGTACTGGGACGCGGTTTTCTAGCTCCCAGTGACCAGATTACCGTTGGTGTTATTGGCCTGGGTAAGCAAAGCCAGGGGTTGCGCGGCCAGTTCCTGAAAAATAACGCCCGGGTCATTGCGGCTTGTGATGTGGACGCCCGGAAAGTAACGGCGTTCTCAGAAGCAGTAAACGCCCATTATGCCAGCCAGACCGATGCTGCATCCTATAAGGGTTGTCTGCTCTACGACGATTACCGTGCACTACTCAGCAACAAAGGCATCGATGCGGTTGTCAGTGCCACGCCCGATCACTGGCATAGCGTAAGAGCTGTCCAGGCGGCAAAAGCCGGAAAAGACATTTACTGCGAAAAGCCCCTGTCGCTGACCGTTGCCGAAGGCCGCGACATGGTGAACGCCACCCGAAAGTATAAGCGGGTGTTCCAGACGGGCAATATGCAGCGGTCGTGGGCCGAGTTCCGCCAAGCGGTCGATCTGGTCCGCAACGGATACATTGGCGACCTTAAAACCATTAATGTGAATGTTGGTGGACCACCCCGGCCCTGGGATCTGGAAGCCCAACCCCTGCCCGTTGGTGTGAACTGGAATGCCTGGCTTGGCCCTAATACCATTGCCCGGCCCTATAACAGCGTCTTGCTACCGACACCAAAAGACCAATTTTGGGGTCAATGGCGAGACATCGACGAGTTTGGCGGGGGCGGCATGACCGACTGGGGCGCTCACATGTTCGATATTGCGCAGTGGGGATTGAATATGGACAACTCAGGCCCCGTTGAACTCACTCCGCCGACCGATACTAGCGGCAAAGGCTTAGTGTATCGGTATGCGAATGGTGTTGTCATGAATCATCAACCGGTAGAAGGTAAGCAATTCTGCCACTTCGTCGGCACCCAGGGTGAGGTTAAAGTGGCACGTGGGGAATTAACGACCACGCCTGCTACGCTGAAAGATAAAGTCATTGGAGAAGGTGAGCGGAAGGTGTATTTTAGCGACAACCACTACAAAAACTTTTTAGACGCCATCCAGAGCCGCAAAAATCCAATCTCTGACGTAGAAGTTGGCCACCGGACGGCTAGCGTATGCACGATTGGCAACATTGCTTACCGGCTCAAACACCCGCTCCGCTGGAACCCAACCACCGAAAAATTTGAAAACGACGCAGAAGCGAACCAGTTGCTGAGTCGTCCGATGCGAAAGGAATGGTCGGTCTAATGACTTTCCGTAAAAAGTTTACTCCGGCGCCCAGATCACCTTTTATAAAAACAGGCGGATGAACAGGATAGCGTAGCGAATGGCCTGCCTGGCATGGGCTATTGACCTAGTTTCTTGCCAGATGGGCCAATTCTACCGGTAGCGCGGGCAACAACGCTGGCGCTAAAGTTTATATCTTTGCGGCTTCATGAGCGAGAAACGAATGAAGCTATCCTTTCACCAACTCGACGAACTGGATGCTGCGGCTCACCAGTTGCTGGCTGAGGGGCGCTCCCGCACGGTGTGGCTTTTCGAGGGTGGCATGGGTGTGGGTAAAACTACCCTGATTAAATCCCTGTGTCGGGCACTTGGCGTAGTCAGTATGGTGCAAAGCCCCACATTTTCCATCGTCAATGAATACGTAACACACGAGGGTAAGGCCATTTATCATTTCGACTGTTACCGGCTGCGCAATGAAGCCGAAGCGCTGGATATTGGCATGGAGGAATATTTTGACTCAGGCAATTATTGTTTTATCGAATGGCCCGAACGTATCGCTACGTTGTGGCCCGCCATGTATTATCTGATTCGCCTGACAATCGGACCGGACGACAGGCGAATGGTGGAAACAGCCTTAATCAGTTAATTTTGGTTGATTAGGTTTTGTGCGTTTGAATACCTCCCTTTTACAAGGTGTTAACAATCGAAACACACAAATACATAAAAACATAATTCTGGCATGACCGGATTTGAGCAGTTGGCCAAGCAGACGGCCTTATATCCCAAAGAAGCGCCGTTGGCTGTTAAGACTAACCGGAACAGCTTGCTTATTGGTCTGCCCAAAGAAGTGTCGCTCCAGGAAAATCGCATTGCGCTCACCCCCGAAGCCGTGGCTATTCTGGTACGTAACGGCCATAACGTAACGGTTGAGAAAGGAGCAGGCGAGAAAGCTAAATTTCCGGATGACGAATACAGCGAAGCCGGTGCCCAGATTGCCCTCTCGCCCGAAGAGGTCTACGAAGCTAACCTGATTCTAAAGGTAGAACCCCTCATCGATGGCGAATTTGATCTGGTCAAATCAGGAAGTACCGTCATCTCGGCACTCAACCTGCCCGCTCACGAACGTAGCTACTTCGAGAAAATCAACGAAAAACAGTTAACTACATTTGGTTACGAATACATAGAGGATCAGAGTGGAGGCATGCCCATTATTCGATCCATGAGTGAGATTGCGGGCAGCACCGTTATGCTTATTGCGGGCGAATACCTTACAAATGCCGACAACGGGCGGGGAATTATCCTGGGGGGTATTACGGGTGTACCACCCACGAAAATCGTGATGCTCGGCGCAGGCACCGTAACCGAGTATGCCGTCCGTACCTGCCTTGGTATGGGTGCCGATGTAAAAGTGTTCGACAAGCATCTCTACAAGCTTCAGCGGTTAAAATACGCTGTCGGTCAGCATGTCTATACCTCGATCATTGACTCCGATACGCTGGCCGAAGCCATTCAGCGGGCCGATGTTGTGATTGGCGCCATGCGGGCTGAAGATGGTCTTAGCCCCGTTGTGGTGACGGAGGAGATGGTTGGCCGCATGAAACCAGACTCGGTCATCATCGACGTGTCCATTGACCAGGGTGGCAACTTTGAAACCTCTCGCATGACTACCCACAAACACCCTACCTTTAAACACATGGGTGTTATTCACTACTGCGTGCCCAACATAGCTGCCCGCGTAGCCTATACGGCCAGTATGGCCCTAAGCAACATTTTCCTGCCGTTTCTGCTGGAGACAGGCACCACAGGCGGCATTGAGCAGATGATGTATGCGAACCGTTGGTTTATGAAAGGTGTTTATGCACACAAGGGAACCCTGACCAACGCCTACATCGCCCGCAAGTTCAACCTGCGGTTCAAAGATTTGGATTTGCTGCTGGCCGCCCGGTTTTAACCCTATACCGTATTTGCAAAAGCCAGTAGGTATTTACGGATAACTCTTCATTAAAATGATCAATCACAGCAACGAAAATACCCTGCTCGACGATGCCAATTCGTACGATGTCAACAAGCAGTTGATGGGAGCAATTTCGTCCGATTTCATAAAAGTATCTGATCAGTTAAAAGATGCGTCGTATCAAATC
>JAQBNX010000101.1 GCA_028288385.1 Spirosoma sp. | reverse complement strand
ACCGTAAAACCGATCAACTGGCGCTGCGGGCCGACTTACAGTTATATTATATCCGGGGCACTCACGAGAACACTTACCTGGCTTTTAACAATCTGTCATTTCATAGCATAAATCCGGATATTTCTGTTGGGGCGCAATACAACTTCTGGTCGTCGAAAAATAAAAACTACGCTGTTGTTCCCTATGCCATTGCAGGTGTTGGATTGACATACATGACGCCCAAAGCGAACTATAAAGGCAACACCTATAGTTTGGCCCCCCTGCACACAGAAGGCATTGCCTACAACCGGCTGCCGGTCATTCTGCGGTATGGTGTTGGCGTGCCGCTGTTTAGCACAGAACGCTTTAAAGGCAATATTGAAGGCATCTACACCCACGTCTTCAGTGACTACCTTGACGATGTCAGTACCCGGTACGTAGACCGGAGTGGCATGACTTCGCTGGCAGCCTCCTTATCCGATCGGGCACCCGAGGTTGGAACAGCCCCAAACCCCACCGGTGCCAAACGGGGTAATAGTAATCGTAATGATGGGTATTTGACGCTGTCTGCCCGAGTCGTCTTTATCCTCATTACACCCCAACAGCGCCTTTACCGGCGTATGTTCGGCGGTTAGGGTTTTGAGGTGGTTTGGTTTATTTTTGGGCATTATTTCTGCGGAATACCGCCCAACCACCGAATGAGTCCAGCCACATTCACTGACGCAATCCAACATCAACTCCAGCTTACTCAATACGGTCTCTATCCGCCCGAACTGTACGATCCTATCCGGTATATTATGAGCCTTAGTGGCAAACGGATGCGTCCGCTGCTAACGCTCATGGCCGCTTACCTCTTTACGGATGATTGGCGGAAAGCTATCCAGCCAGCCCTGGGGGTAGAGGTCTTTCATAACTTCTCCCTAATGCACGACGACATCATGGACCAGGCGCCACTGCGCCGTGGCCAGCCAACCGTGCATGAAAAATGGAATCAGAACACGGCTATTCTGTCGGGCGATGTGATGCTGGTGAATGCTTACGATCTCTTGCTTGCTGTTGACGCAGACAAGTTGAAGCCAGTAATGTCCCGTTTCAGCCGGACGGCCGCTGAGGTGTGTGAGGGTCAGCAGCTAGATATGAATTTTGAGACGCGCTGGGACGTAACCGAGGACGAATACATCCAGATGATTCGGCTTAAAACGTCGGTTTTGCTGGGCTACTCGCTCGAACTTGGTGGCCTGATTGCTGGGGCCGATGCCGAAACAACGCGGCATCTCTATGAAGCAGGAGTGAACATTGGTATTGGGTTCCAGTTGAAAGATGACCTGCTGGATGTGTATGGAGACCCGGCTAAATTCGGTAAGCAGGTTGGGGGTGATATACTAGCTAACAAAAAAACGTTCCTGCTCATTGAAGCACTCCAACAGGCAAAAGGAACCGTTCGTGATGAACTGACCAACTGGCTTCATAAGCCTACAACGGATAAGGCTCAAAAAGTACAGGCTGTGACAGCCATTTACGAACAACTGGGCATTCGCCAGATTACCGAAAGCCGTATCAGTGAATATTTTTCACGGGGTTTTGCCAACTTCGACCAGATCACTGCCGATCCGGCCCGCAAATCGTTTTTAATTCAGTTTGTTCGACAACTGGCCGAACGAGAAAGCTAAGAATAATACACTGTTCAGAAACTATGGCTACTCAGTTCCTGAATCATTGATTTTCTATTTTATAGGGTCTGTTGCCCGTCCATCATGAGCGTTACGCTGATCATAATAGTCATAACCGTCGGGATTAGTTTTTTGGCCTGGAATAACCCATCTCTCATGGATCGGTGGATCATGAATCCGTATCAGATAGGCCGTCGGGGCCAATACTATCGGCTTCTGACGTCTGGATTTCTGCACGCTGACATGGGGCATTTGTTTTTCAACATGTTCAGCCTGTACATTTTTGGGGGATTCATTGAGCAGCTATTTGGTATGTTATTCGCCAATTATGCACCCATTTACCTGATCGGATTTTACCTGGTGGCCATCTTAGTATCCGACATTCCAAGCTTTTTAAAACACCGCAACGATCCTGGCTATAACTCGTTGGGAGCCTCGGGTGGGGTGTCGGCCGTTATTTTTGCGACAATCCTGTTTAGTCCGCTAAACCAAATCTGTTTGTATTTCGCCTTGTGCGTACCCGGCTTCATATTTGGTGCTCTGTATCTGGCTTATTCCTATTATGAGTCTCGGAGAGGTTCGGGTAATGTCAACCACGATGCCCACTTTTATGGTGCTCTGTTCGGTATTTTGTTTATGATCGTGATTTATCCACCCGTGCTCGGCAGTTTTTTTCAGCAAGTAGCCGGTTGGCGTTTGTTCTGATCATGTTTGGGCTGCTCTCTCAACCTTATCCAACCGAAGAGTCGATCCAAAAGCGGCTTATCAAAGCAGCGCTCATTAGCCTATTTATTGGATTATTCCTGCTAATATTTCAGCCGTTTGGATTAGATGACTGGCAGACGCCCGCCAAGCCGGGGAAAATGTTGGGTTTTGGCCTGGTTACATTTTTAGTCATGATTGCCGATTCTTTTCTCCTGCCCGGGCTGTTTCCCCACCATTTTTCCGACAGTCGATGGACAATCGGCAAAGAAATCGTTCGTACGATTTTGCTGATCGCTGTCATCGCCATCTGTAATCGCTTTTATTTGGATCGGCTTTTCGGGGCGTCGTCGACTGTTGAGGGGTGGATGCAAATGATGGGAATGACTTTTGTGATTGGCATTTTTCCAACAGTTGTTGCCGTATTGACTAATTACATCATTCAGTTGCGCCGGTATTCGCAATCAGCAGCCAAACTACTTGACTATTCGGATTCATTAGCGTGGAAAGAGTCACCACTTCAGGAACGCGAGTCGACTGCACAAACGAACGATGTGCTAAATACTACGTTGACGCTCGTTGCGGATAATGAAAAGGATAGGCTTCGGCTCCCAGCGGATTCGCTGCTTTTCATCGAGTCGAGCGATAATTATTGCACAGTTGCTTATCTGAAAAGCGATCCGACCGGGTCAGGCCAACCTAGTAAGCCACTTCTTCGTAGCAGCCTAAGTCGGCTCGAAACTCAGATAACGGGCCATGCTCACCTTGTACGCTGCCACCGCTCTTATATTGTCAATCTCGACCGGGTTGAGCGCATAACGGGCAATGCCCAGGGCTACAAACTGCACTTGCTTGGCGGGCAGTTTCAGATACCGGTAGCCCGGCGATTCAACGATAGCCTGATCAGTCGGATAAAATCGATGCCGTAGTCACTGCCCGGATAATGAAGAAAAACTCGTTAGCAGGCCGGAACTTGAATTTGTCGTTTACCCCAACAGCCCAGTTTTATTGCTAAACGTCCCAATGTGTGCTGTTTAGCCCTTAAAGTTGCCTGCTGACTAAACGAGAGGCTACGTTTGTCCCTATAAACACTCGATAGCCATGCAAACACTGCATACAGTCAATCTGGTGATCCACATAGCCAGTGGTTTCACCTCACTTACAGTTGGCCTGATTCCGATGATTGCAAAGAAAGGCGGACGCGTCCATAGACTAGCCGGCCAGATTTTCTTCTGGGCTATGTTCGGCGTATTCATCACCGCTACGGTGTCCTGGTTACAGCAACCGGCTAAACCGTTTTTTCAGTTCCTACTAATGATCGGCTTTTTCAGTTTCCATATGGCCCTCACCGGCGTCCGAACGCTACGTATGAAGTCTCAGAAAATGTTACCTGCCCGTTTCGACTGGCTCGTGGCGGGTGTGGCTATGGTGGGGGGAGCAATCGCCCTTTTGTTCGGATTATGGCAACTCTATAATGGTCTTATGATGGGCAAGTTTACTATGTTCAGTATTCTATATCTGTTGTTTGGTAGCTTTTTTCTGCGCAATGGCCAAATGGACTGGTGGCTGTACAGCGGTTGGGTACCGATGGAGAACAGGCATTGGCTCTATAACCACATTATACGAATGGTTGGTGCTTACATTGCCTCATTCACAGCATTCTGCGTCGTAAATAGCGATAACATTCCGCTACCCAGTATATTGGTCTGGACATTGCCGGGGATGATAGGCGGTGTATTAATAGCCCGTACGGTTCAGCATTACAAACGGAAATCAGCCGGTTCAGCCGTTATTGGCTGATTGGTTATTTAAACATTGCCTTTACTACGGGTAAAGCCGTTTCGGCCCACTGCTGCATTTGCTTTCCTGAATAATGCAGTCCGTCTGAAGCAAACTGCGAGACATCATTAGCGGCTTTACGCGACAGTGAAGTAATGTCTACATAAGCGATGCCCATTTTGCGGCACTCATCCTGGGCAATGGCATTAAATGCGTCGATATCGGTGGCAATGCTGGTGCGGTTCCTACCCTGGGCGTAAGGCGATGCCCCCCAATCGGGGGTAGACAGGACAAATACCCGGGACGTTTTACTCCCGGCAAATTTTATAGCCGTCTGGAGCAATTCACGGAACTCTGTTCGGTAGCGGTCCTGGCTTTGTCCCCGGTACTGATTATTGACGCCAATCATCAATGAGACAAGGTCATATGTTT
>JAQBNX010000050.1 GCA_028288385.1 Spirosoma sp. | reverse complement strand
TATTTGCTTTTAATTATGCGCCCAAAGGTTGGGACCTGTGCGACGGACGGCTATTACAGATTCAAGATAATACAGCATTGTTTACCTTGTTGGGCACTGTTTATAATGGGGATGGTAAAACTACTTTTGGTTTACCCAACTTACTTGGAAAGGAGCCAATTACTTTAGATTTTGGACCAAAGTACTACATTGCCGTGTCTGGCATATTTCCCGGCAGACCTTAGTTTGTTCTTTTGCGTATACAACAGTTCTCTATGTTTTGCTATGAAGAGCATGGGGTAAGACTATAGATACTTAATCCTATGTAATCGGGGGTATGAGCAACGATTGGCAGTGGGTTTGAGCCAACATTTTACCTATGACTCATTCAAAGTGTTGAGGTAGTTGATCAAGATAGTGCTCTTGTCCTCACAGTAGTCTATGCTTTCGGTGGTAAGCTAGATGAGTGGCTTAGCCTCAATAGGCGCATCAGGCCCATTAATTCCTTCAATGACGTCTAAGTAGTTGGCGATCAAATTATCATAATACGCAATCTGTCTGGTTACTTTCTCTATTTCTCCTTGGCGCTTTGCTCCGACTGCTTCCTCCTGGCTCATACGTTAGTTAGTTTAACCCACTTGACGCTAACTCTTAATGTTGACCGTGTTTGGATTTGTTATTGCGGTAGCCTGAGTTATTGAATAAAGAACTGCTACTGTAGCTTTGTAAACGGTGATTGCCGCTAACAGCCAGGTTAATAAACTAGTATTGGGAAAAATAATCGTCCACTTTGTTATATACAAAAGAGACAACATGCTGTATGTTAGCGTGTTGTCTCTTTCATTTGTAGCCCGAGAAGGATTCGAACCTCCACAAACAGAACCAAAATCTGTCGTACTACCCTTATACTATCGGGCTTTCTCTATTTGCGAGTGCAAAGATAGTAGATGGGCGCTCTTAAAAACAAATATGATCTACTTTTTTGACTGGCTCTACTCAGCAAAAAACGTTTTCCATTGCTGCTGGAGGATATTTTAGTATGAATGTTGAATCTATAAGCCTGAAACAGGAGAAGCAGGACTGATTTTTTTTACTAACCCCTGTAAAACCTTACCCGGACCGCATTCGATAAATGTGGTAGCCCCGTCGGTCACCATTTGCTTAATAGATTGTGTCCAGCGCACCGGCGATGTTAACTGGGCAATCAAATTCGCTTTGATGCGGGCAGGGTCTGTGGTTGGCTGCGCGTCTACGTTATGATAAACCGGACAGCGGGGAATGGCAAATGGCATCCGCTCCACTGCTTCGGCAAATTCGGTTTGTGCAGGTTCCATAAAAGGCGAGTGAAAGGCCCCGCCCACCGCTAAGGGAACCACTCGTTTTGCTCCGGCTGCTTTTAACTGTTCTTCAGCCATCCGCAACCCGGCTACACTCCCCGAAATAACCACTTGCCCAGGACAGTTGTAATTAGCCGGAACAACAACTTCGTCGGTAATGGAAGTACAGACTTGCTCAATGACGTCGTCGGAAAGCCCAAGCACAGCCGCCATGCTGGATGGAGTTAACTCGCAGGCCCGCTGCATTGACGTAGCCCGGACGGATGCCAACCTGAGCCCATCAGCAAACGACAGCACCCCAGCGGCCGTCAGCGCCGACAATTCACCGAGCGAATGGCCCGCCACCATGTCGGGGTTGAACGTATCGGTAGTGAGAGCGAGCACCACGCCATGTAGAAATACCGCCGGCTGGGTGTAGATCGTTTGTTTAAGATCCTCGTCTGTTCCTTCAAACATGATCTGGGTTAGCGGGTATCCCAGCACTTGATTGGCCTGGTCGAATAAGTGACGTGCCTGCTCTGAGTGCTGGTAAAGGTCCTGGCCCATGCCCCGAAATTGTGAGCCCTGTCCAGGAAAGACATATGCGTTCATAAGGGAGAAACCGACTGATGATTGTCCATCGGCGGTGCAAAGTAAGGCTGATCAGGGAATCAGGTCAAGAAAGGTAATGCTTATGTGCGCTGACTTGCCCGAATTGAGAAGCAATTATAGCCTACAAAAATATTGCTGTAACGGGTTGGATTTGCAGTCCGTAAACAAACAAAATTTTTACACATGCTGTTAGCAAATCAGGTAGTTTGTTGAATTTTTGCTGCCTGCTCATTATACGTGAAATCGCCTAAAAAGTAGACTAATGTTGTTTCCATCGGGATTGTGCTTTAGTTTTGATGCGCCGTTTAAACCGGCTTTTTCTCAATCGGTTAACCACTTAATTTTCGTGTCGTTCATCCTATGGCTTGGGTAACACAAACACTATCCAGCTCCCTCGGCCGCAAGGTCATCATGTCGCTGACGGGACTGTTTTTGAGTTCATTTCTCATCATTCACATGGCTGGTAATCTCCAGCTTTTCAAAGGAGACAACGGGCGGGCGTTTAATGAGTACACGTACTTTATGACGCACAACCCACTCATCATTACCATCTCCTACCTGCTCTATACCTCCATTCTGGCTCATGCGCTGATGGCCTACGTGCTGACGCGTCACAACCAGGCGTCGAGACCGGTTAAGTATGCTTACTCCCGGCCCGAAGCAAACAGCCCGTGGCCATCGCGAAATATGGGCATTCTGGGCACTGTATTACTGCTGTTCATTGTTATTCATATGCGAACGTTCTGGTATGAGATGCACTTTGGATCGGTGCCCATGGCCGAGTATGATGGCCAGCAGTATAAAGACCTGTATGCGGTGGTGAAAGAAGCCTTCTCCCAGTGGTGGTACGTGTTGTTGTATGTGATTTCGATGGCTGCCGTTGGTTTTCACATGGCGCACGGCTTCCAGAGTGGTTTTCAATCACTGGGCATTCGGCACACTAAATACACGCCGATGATCGAGTTTGTTGGTCGCTATTTCTTTGCCCTAATCATTCCGGTTGCCTTTGCAGCCATGCCAATTTACGTGTTTTTGCAAGTTCACGGGATAATTTAAAGAGCGGAAGCGCGTGGTCAACGTGGTTCGATCCAGCGCTCTTTCACTCATTCACTCTAGATGATTATGAAACTGGAATCTAAAATTCCCGAAGGTCCGTTGGCCGAGAAATGGTCCCGGCACAAGTTTGGATTGAAATTGGTGAACCCGTCTAACAAGCGGAAATACGACATAATTGTGGTTGGCACAGGACTCGCTGGCGCTTCGGCCGCTGCGTCGCTGGCTGAACTGGGCTATAACGTCAAGGCGTTTACATTCCACGATAGCCCCCGGCGGGCCCACTCAATTGCGGCTCAGGGGGGTATTAATGCGGCTAAGAATTACCAGAACGATGGCGACAGCATATTCCGTTTATTTTATGATACCATCAAAGGCGGAGACTACCGTGCCCGCGAGGGTAATGTTTACCGGCTGGCCGAAGTAAGCGTAAACATCATTGACCAGTGCGTAGCGCAGGGTGTTCCATTTGCCCGCGAATACGGCGGGTTGCTAGCTAACCGGTCATTTGGTGGTGCGCAGGTATCGCGGACGTTTTATGCCCGTGGTCAAACCGGGCAGCAACTGTTGTTGGGAGCCTATTCGGCGCTGAGCCGTCAGGTAACTACCGGCAAAGTGAAACTAATAACCCGTACCGAAATGCTCGATGTCGTCGTAGAAGGCGGCAAAGCACGCGGCATTGTTACCCGCAATCTAATCACGGGCAAAATAGAGTCGCACTCGGCCCACGCCGTGTTGATTTGCACGGGAGGCTACGGCAACGTATTCTATCTGTCGACCAATGCCATGAATTCCAACGTAACGGCCGCCTGGCGGGCGCACAAGCGGGGGGCATTGTTTGCTAATCCTTGTTATACCCAAATTCACCCGACCTGTATTCCGGTCAAAGGAGACTACCAGTCCAAGCTCACCTTGATGTCGGAGTCGCTGCGGAACGATGGCCGGGTCTGGGTTCCGAAAACAAAGGAAGATGCGGAGAAAATTCGCAAAGGCCAACTGAAGGCAACCGACCTGAGCGAAGACCAGCGCGATTACTTCCTGGAGCGCCGGTATCCGTCGTTTGGAAACCTGGTGCCGCGCGATGTAGCCTCACGCAATGCCAAGTACGTTTGCGATGAAGGTAGGGGCGTAGCCTCAACAGGTTTGGCCGTGTACCTCGACTTTGCCGACGCCATAAAGCGCGACGGTAAGAAAACGATTGAAGCCAAGTACGGTAACCTGTTTGAGATGTACGAAAAAATCATCGACGAGAATCCGTATGAGACGCCGATGATGATTTACCCGGCCGTTCACTATACTATGGGCGGGCTGTGGGTCGACTATAACCTGATGACTACTATTCCCGGTCTTTATGCACTGGGCGAAGCTAATTTCTCCGACCACGGAGCTAACCGCCTGGGAGCTTCGGCGCTGATGCAGGGTTTGGCCGATGGCTATTTTGTCATTCCCTACACGGTGGGAGACTACCTGGCTACTATAGGTCCGGCCGACAAAGTGTCGGTTGAGAACCCGACATTTAAGGAAGCCGAACAGAATGTAATTAGTATGACCGAGCGGTTCCTGACAATCAAGGGAACCGAAACGGTTGATAGCTTCCATAAGCGATTGGGTCACATCATGTGGGAATACTGCGGTATGTCGCGTAACGCTGAGGGGCTGAAAAAAGCTAAGGCTATGATTCAGGACCTGCGTAAGGAGTTCTGGAGCAACGTCCGGGTTATGGGAGAAGGCGACGAGATGAACCAATCGCTCGAACATGCGGGCCGCGTAGCTGACTTTATTGAACTCGGCGAACTGATGGTCGATGATGCCCTGGCACGTAATGAATCCTGCGGGGGACACTTTCGTGAGGAGTTTCAGACGGAAGAAGGTGAGGCCCTGCGCGACGATGCTAACTTCACCTACGTAGCGGCCTGGCAGTATCAGGGCGATAATAAACCTGAACTGCTCAACAAAGAATCGCTCGAATTCGAGAACGTTAAACTCACCCAGCGTAGCTATAAATAAGCGTCACCTTTATTACGTTGCATAGGTTCGTTATGCCCAAGCATCAGTAGAATCGGTCCACGTGTTTAGAGAGTGACAATACAATTTCCCAAAAAATGAAAGTCAATCTGAAAGTCTGGAGACAGAAAAACAGTAACACGGCTGGTAAGCTGGTCGAATACCAGTTGGATAGCATATCGCCTGAGATGTCGTTTCTGGAAATGTTCGACGTGCTGAATGGCGAATTGACTAAGAAGGGCGAGGAGATCATTGCCTTTGATCACGACTGCCGTGAAGGTATTTGCGGCTCATGCAGCATGTACATTAATGGTCGGGCACACGGTCCCCAAACGGGTGCTACAACCTGCCAATTGCACATGCGCTCATTTAACGACGGCGATACTATTGTGGTGGAACCGTGGCGTTCGCGGGCGTTCCCGGTCATCAAGGACCTGATGGTAGACCGGTCAGCCTTCGACCGCGTGATTCAGGCAGGTGGGTACGTATCGGTCAATACTGGTTCGGCTCGCGATGCCAACGAAACTCCCATACCGCGAAACATTGCCGATGAAGCGATGGACGCGGCCCAATGCATTGCTTGTGGAGCGTGTGTGGCGGCCTGCAAGAACGCGTCGGCCATGCTGTACGTAGCGGCTAAAGTGTCGCACCTGGCTGTATTACCGCAGGGACAGGCCGAAAGTGTGGCTCGCGCCGAGCGGATGGTTGCTCAGATGGATGCCGAAGGTTTTGGCGCTTGTTCCTTTACGGGGGCCTGCTCGGTTGAGTGTCCCAAGTCGATCTCACTCGATCACATTGCTCGCCTGAACCGGGAGTACTTAGGCGCTAAACTGACGTCGACCAACGTCCAGGGGTAAAAATAGCGTTATATTAAAAATCCGTCAGCGGCTGAAGATTTTCAGCCGCTGACGGATTTTTAATGACTAGAGTAGCCGATTACTTATAACCGGACCCGCAAAAGTTTCAAGTAGCAAGGCTGATCACAACGCTGTTTAAGTACCAGCGTATCATTTAAAAAGGCCACTCGTTGGCGAAGGGGCACATTGGCGTGGTTAGTGTTAATGTATAGGTTAACACCTAAACTATCCTGAAAGGTTGAGTCGACCCGGAAGTGCCTGATAGGATAATAATACGTCATTTCGGTGCCACTGGCTGATAGACTGCCATCTGGCAGGAACGTAAGCGTCTGGGATGGGGTAACGGGGTATCTTTTTGTGACGTAATAGGACGTATCTCGGAAGGTAGTGATGGTGTCGCGCCTAACCGAATAGGTAGAGTCTTTGGGGAAACGGCGCTCATACAAGCGCCAAGTGCCAACAATACGCGGATCGCCAGGACCGGGCGAAAAGCCTTGGTTTGCATCTTTGCAGCCGGAGGAAGCCCACGCTATAGCCAGAAACAGGCTTAACAGTATACGGGAGTGTTGCATGGTTTCGATGACTGCTCTATTATTCATTGTCCTCACTGTCCGGCGGCTAACTCCTGCACTGCCAGCCAGCTCATGAGCCCTGCTCCGGTTTCCAGGGCGGCCTCGTCAATGTCGAACGTTGGTGTGTGAACCCCTGACGTGATACCCCGTGCTTCGTTGCGGGTGCCGAGCCGGTAGAAGCAAGAGTCAACAACCTGCGAATAAAACGCAAAATCTTCCCCCGCCATCCACAAATCTAGGTCCACTACGTTATCGGCTCCCAGGTACTCGACGGCCTGCTCCCGGACCCGCCGGGTTAGTTCAGGATGATTTTTTAGGTAAGGGTAGCCGTGTACGACGGTAAATTCGCAGGAGCCGCCCATAGCTTCGGCAATGCCTTCTGCCAGTTTAATCATGCGCCGTTTGCCTTCCGCCCGCCATTCTTCGTTCATGCATCGGAACGTACCCTGAATGGTGACCTCGTTTGGAATAACGTTTGTGACGCCGTCGGCAATGAACCGCCCGAACGACAGTACCGATGGGCTGGCGGGAGGACGGTTTCGGCTGATAATTTGCTGTAGGGCTACAATGATATGTGACGCAATCAGCACCGGGTCAACCAGCCCATCGGGCATGGCTGCGTGGCCGCCTTTGCCCCGTATGGTCAGGTACAACTCGTCGGTACTGGCCATGTACATGCCCTCACGAAAGCCAATTTTGCCCACCGGAATGTTTGGTGCTACGTGTTGGCCAAGCATGCTGACCGGGGTTGGGTTTTCCAGAACACCCTCTTTAATCATCAGCGATGCACCACCGGGTGCTTTCTCTTCGCCCGGCTGAAAAACCAGCTTAACCGTACCGTCGAACTCATTCCGCAGGACGTGCAGAATGCGGGCTACACCCAGCAGGCTGGCCGTGTGGGCATCATGGCCGCAGGCATGCATAACGCCCTCGACGGTCGATTTATAAGAGACGTCGTTGGCCTCGTGAATGGGGAGAGCATCCATGTCGGCCCGGAGTGCAATAACCCTACTTTGGCCAGAGTTCAGGCTTTTTTGCCCTTCGATCAGGGCTACTAACCCCATATCGGCTACACCCTCCTGCGGTTGAAGGCCGATGGCTTTGAGCTGG
>JAQBNX010000850.1 GCA_028288385.1 Spirosoma sp. | reverse complement strand
AGGAGGCGTTCCGGCGCACCCTCGTCGCGGGGACGCAGATCTTCGACACGGCGGCGCGGGACACGCGCTCGGGCGGCGGCACGACGTTGAGCGGGGACCGGGCGTTCCAGCTGCACGACACGTACGGCTTCCCGATCGACCTGACCCTGGAGATGGCCTCCGAGCAGGGCCTGTCGGTCGACGAGGCGGGCTTCCGGCGGCTGATGCAGGAGCAGCGCGACCGGGCCAAGGCCGACGCCAAGGCGAAGAAGGCCGGCGCGCAGGGCTCCGAGGTCTACCGCGAGCTCCGGGCGACCGGGCTGACCCCGTTCACCGGCTACTCCGAGCTCAGCACCGAGTCCCGGGTCCGCGGCATCGTGGTCGACGGCGCGCTGGTGCCCTCGGCGCGGGAGGGGGACGTGGTCGAGGTCGTCCTCGAGCAGACCCCGTTCTACGCCGAGTCCGGCGGCCAGGACTCCGACGCGGGCCAGATCCTCGGCGACGGGTTCACCGGCGAGGTCATCGACGTCCAGCGTCCCGTCAAGGGCCTGATCGTCCACCGGGTGCAGGTGACCCAGGGCGAGCTGCGCAGCGGCGCCGACGTGCTGGCCGCGGTCGACGGGGACTGGCGGATCGGGGCCTGTCAGGCCCACTCCGGCACCCACGTGGTGCACGCCGCGCTCCGGCAGGTCCTCGGCCCCACCGCGCTGCAGAGCGGCTCCTACAACAAGCCCGGCTACCTGCGGCTCGACTTCGCCTGGGGCAGCGGTCTGAGCCAGGCCGTCCGGGCCGACGTGGAGGAGGCCGCCAACCAGGCGCTGCGGCAGGACCTCAGCGTCTCCGCCAGCTACATGCCGCTGGAGCGGGCGCGCGAGATCGGTGCGCTGGCCCTGTTCGGGGAGACCTACGGCGAGGAGGTCCGGGTCGTGGAGATGGGCGGGGCCTGGTCGCGCGAGCTGTGCGGGGGGACCCACGTCCAGCACGCGGCTCAGATCGGTCTCGTCACGCTGACCAGTGAGGCGTCGGTCGGCTCCGGGGTCCGCCGGGTCGAGGCCTTCGTCGGCATCGAGGCCTTCCGCTACCTGGCCCGCGAGCGCTCCCTGGTGCTCGGGCTGACCGAGACGCTGAAGGTGCAGCCGGACCAGCTCACCGACCGGGTGGCCAAGCTGGTCGCCCAGCTCAAGGCGGCCGAGAAGCAGATCGCCGACCTGACCAGCAAGAACGTGCTGGCCGACGTGGCCGGGATCGTGGCCAAGGCGCACGACATGTGGGGGGTGGGCTACATCGCCCACCAGGCCACCGGGGTCACGGGCAACGACCTGCGGACCCTGGCCCAGGAGGTCCGCAACCGGGTCCAGGACACTCCGGCCGTGGTCGCGGTCGTCGGCGGGACCGCGGACAAGCCGAGTGTCGTGGTGGCGACCACGGCGGGTGCGCGCGAGCGTCGGCTGCTCGCCGGTGACCTGGTCCGGGTGGCCAGCGAGGCCCTCGGCGGTCGCGGTGGCGGCAAGCCCGACCTCGCCCAGGGCGGCGGCACCGACGGCAGCCGGGTGCTGGAGGCCCTGACGGCCGTCGAGCACGCCATCGGCCACACGCTGCAGTCCTGAGCCGGTGGCGGACCTGCGGCGCGGCGTACGGCTGGGCCTGGACTGGGGGGACGCCCGGATCGGGGTCGCCTCCTGCGACCGGGACGGTCTGCTGACGTTCCCGGTCGCCACGGTGACCGCCGGGCCGACCGAGATCGCCCAGGTCGTGGCCCTGGTCGCGGAGTACGAGCCGATCGAGGTCGTCGTCGGGCTGCCCACCTCCCTGAACGGAGGCGAGGGCCCGGCGGCGGCCAAGGTCCGGGCCCGGGCCACGGTGCTGGCGGCGGCGCTGAGCGTCCCGGTCCGGCTGGTCGACGAGCGGCTCAGCACGGTGACCGCCTCCCGGAAGCTGCGGGAGAGCGGGAAGAAGGCCCGGCAGCAGCGCTCGGAGATCGACGCGGCGGCCGCGGCGGGCATCCTGGAGCAGGCCCTGGCCGTCGAGCGTGGCCGGGGGGAACCGCCGGGGGAGTTAGTATCGGCCCCGGGTGACCCTCGCTGAGGGGGTCGGGGCCGCACGGTCTGAGAAGTCAGGACGTCGGGAGACCGGCGCGGATCTGAGGGGAACCAACCAGCGTGTCATCCATGCTCGACCCGGACGTCAAACCGAGCCAGGCAAGAGAGTTCGTGCACAAGGGCAAGGGCTGCCTGGCCGTCGTGGTCGCCGCCGCCGTGCTGATCTTCGGGGGCTTGTTCGTCTGGAACAAGACCAGCGACTTCCTCACCAGCTTCGGCCAGGTCCCGGACTACCCGGGGCCGGGCAAGACCGCCATCACCGTCACCATCCCCGACGGCGCCTCGCTGGACGAGATCGGCGGGGTGCTGGCCCGGGCGGACGTGATCAAGTCGGCCAAGGCCTGGGACGCCGCCGTCCGGACCGAGTCCCGGGCCACGAGCGTGCAGCCGGGCCGCTACCTGATGCGCACCCAGATGCGGGCCGTCGACGCCCTGCGGCTGCTGATCAACCCGGGTGACTCGCGGGTCCGGC
>JAQBNX010000039.1 GCA_028288385.1 Spirosoma sp. | reverse complement strand
TGTTCACCCTTTGAATCAAAACGCTATCTAGAAGACTGACAAAACAAAGGGAGGTTTTTAGGGACGATTTTAAGCGGTAGTTAATAATGATATAACTCATTCATTAATAGCAAAATAAATAGTTCATTAAAAAGTATCTGTTACCGCTACGGCACGGTACGCCGCTGCGGGCCCGGCTTTTATTGATCGAAATCGGCCGGTTATACTATGAGTATACCGTGTAGGAAATAAGCATGGATAGCCCGTATAGAAGTTAGTCCTTATATAGGATGAACGAGCGGGCGGCTCCGAGCCGAAGCGGAGCCGTCGCATTGAACCGCGGACCGTCGATTCGGCCAATGATAATTATTGGTTTATTTATTCCGTAATCAACGCCCGGGTGGTTAGACCACAAGCAGCCGTTCTTCAGCCAGCGCTTGCTGGTACTTTTCTCGATCAAACCGGTAGAGGTAAGGAGCCTTGTAGGCTCCGCCGTTTTGAAACTTCTCTCCTCGTTCCAGTATACCATAACTCAACATCCGCTTCTGGAAATTTCGTCGATCCAGGCGTTGGCCCAGAATGGTTTCATAGAGCTGCTGCAACTGGGGCATGGTGAACTGATCGGGTAATAAGGTATAGCCAATGGGCTGGTAGCTTAATTGCCGACGTAGTGTCTTTAAGGCCACCTGGATCATTTCGTTATGGTCAAACAGCAGCTGGGGTACCTCCTCGACGTTGCACCACTGGATTTGTTCGGTGAAGGGGTCAAGGGCTAATTCAAGCCCAGGCGTAGGATTCACTTTTGTGTATTCAACCAAGGCATAAAAACCAACCGATATATCCCGGTGGGGCAGTCCCTCAAAGTCTTCAGCCGAAAACCCCAGTTTAGTCCGCGTTTCTTCCATGGCGTAGTATGTATTCCGAATCACATTGCCAAAGGTGTGAAACTGCTGCAGAAAGACTTCCGCTAAACCCGTTCGTTCCCTAAGACTCCGGTAGGCCGCATCCTCCATATTTTCATCCATCCGCACGCGTCCACCCGGCAACATCCAGGTATCAACACCTTGCCATTTAAGGAGCAGCACTTTCAACTGCCCTTCGTGAAAACCGAAGACCACAAAGTCCATCGACACCGAAGGCAAACAACTTGTTTTTATCTCCTCAATGAACCGCAGGATTCGTTCTCGATACTCCATGCTGTAAAACTAAATATTTATAGTGTGTTTATTGTACACATTGAAAAGGTGCGTATCATTGTGTTAAATATACACAACGATGACAACACCGCGTTCTATACCTCGCCGCTGGTATCAGACTCTTGTTCCTGTTTTAGGGGTTGCCATCGGACTATGGTCCTATTCGGCCAGACCCCTAACCGGTCCGGGCGATAAGCCGGAAGAAAACCGCTTTACCAAAGTGGTGCTGGCCCAGAAGTTGAATGAGCCGCTGGAAATGACGATCCTGCCCGATGAACGTGTCTTGCTCATCGAGCGACATGGTGCGGTGCGGCTGTATTCGCCCACCACCAGGCAGCTTAAGACCATCACAACCCTTCCCGTCAGCACGAAGTATAAAGACAAGGAAGGCAACGAAACCGAGGCCGAAGACGGGCTCTTGGGCGTCAACATCGACCCCAACTTCGCTCAGAATCATTGGGTATATCTTTACTACTCACCGGAGGGGGCAGAGCCTAAGAATATCCTGACCCGGTATGAAATGCGTGGTGACGAACTGATCCTCTCTTCGAAGAAAGTACTACTGGAGGTCGCTACCCAGCGCGAACAGTGCTGCCACACCGGCGGCTCGATTGACTGGGACCGGGCCGGGAATCTATACCTCTCAACGGGGGACAATACCAGTCCCCGAGCTACGCTCTACGCGCCCATCGACGAACGCGAAGGCCGCAGCCCCTTTGATGCCCAGAAGTCGTCGGGCAACACCAATGATCTGCGGGGAAAAATCCTGCGTATTCACCCGGAAGCCGATGGTAGCTATACTATACCGCAGGGCAACCTGTTTCCCAAAGGAACGCCCAAAATCCGGCCCGAGATCTATACCATGGGCCACCGCAACCCCTACCGCATCGCGGTCGATAAGCACACCGGGCATCTGTACTGGGGTGATGTCGGGCCCGATGCTGGAGTGGATTCAGTAAATGTAGGACCAACGGCTGAGGATGAATACAATGTCGCCCTTAAAGCGGGCAACTTCGGCTGGCCCTACTTCGTAGGCGATAATAAAGCGTACTACGACGTTGATTTCGTCACCAACATATCGGGTTCCCAATTCGATCCGTCCCATCCGGTCAATGAATCACCCAATAACACAGGGCTGCGCGAGTTGCCCCCGGCGCAACCCGCGTTGATTTCATACCCGGCCGCCGAAAGCAGGAAGTTCCCCTTCATGGGGTCAGGTGGGCGCAGTGCCATGGCGGGCCCAACGTACTACGCAGCCGATTTCAGGGAGGCTGCACGGCCTTTTCCCGACTATTACGACGGTAAAGTATTTTTCTACGAGTGGATGCGCGACATGATGCTGTCGGTAAGCATCAGCGAAAAGGGTGAGATGAGTAATGTTGAGCGCTTTTTGCCCACCATGGCTCTCAGTCACCCCATTGACATGGCCTTTGGTCCGAATGGGGATCTGTACGTGCTCGAATACGGAACCGGGTGGTTCGTGCAGAACGATGATGCGCGGCTGGTGCGCATTGAGTTCAACGGGGGTAATCGTAAACCGGCCGTTCAGCTGGCCGCCAGCCAGACCGCTGGAGCCGTGCCGCTGAACGTAGCTTTTTCGGCCGAAGGCACCAAAGACTTCGACGGTGACGCCCTGACCTATCAATGGAAAATATATACCCGGCGGTCAGCCGCTTCTGCCGGAGGGTCAAAGGCGGATGGTCAGCCTACCGTGCTGGATGGTCCTAACCCCTCATTTACTTTTCACAAACCGGGGCAGTATAGGGCCATTCTGACGGTGACAGACGATAAAGGCTTGTCTGGTTCGGGCGAGCTGGCTATTGTGGCGGGCAACCAGCCACCCGTGGTAACACTCACTGTTACAAAGGGCAACAAAAGCTTTTACTTCCCTGGTGAGCCAATTGCCTATCAGGTGGGCGTATTCGATAAGGAGGATGGTAGTCTGTCCACCTCGGGCGCGACCCCGACCGGAAGCGGCCCTAGAAAGATTTTGCCCCAACAAGTCCTCATTCGGAGCACCTATCAGGATGAGGCTTCTACTTCCGCTCCCGATCAACTGGGCCATAAGTTCTCGGAAGCGGCCTATCTGGGTGCGGGAAAAACCCTGATGGATAAAAGCGACTGCAAATCCTGCCATTTTATAGATAAGAAATCAGTAGGGCCAGCCTTCATAGATGTGGCCAAGCGCTACAAAGATGATGCGGGGGCCGAAGCCCGTTTGTCGAACAAGATTATTAAAGGAGGAGGGGGGGTGTGGGGGGATGCCATCATGACGGCCCATCCACAACTTGACGCATCAGATGCGCAGGAAATAGTTAAATACATCCTGACCATGTCCGATAAACCCGCCGTGGCTGCGTCGTTACCAACAAAAGGCACCCTAACACCGGATAGAACCCAGAAAGGGAATCTGGTCTTGCAGGCGTCCTACAAAGACAAAGGTGCCAATGGATTGCCGGCTCAAACGGTTGAGCAAACGTTGGTGCTTCGCCATCCGCTGTTGAGCCTAGCCTCGGGCAATAAGCAGTCGAAGGGAATTATGACTTTCAAAATGGGGCAGACCCCCATCCTGATTGTACAGGCGTCGGATACTTACGTGCAATTCAACCAGCTGGACCTAACCGGCATTAACGCGCTGGAGTTTGCCGTAGCCGTGCCGAAAGCCCAGCTAAGTGCCGTAGGTGGTCGCATTGAAGTGCGCACGGATTCGCCGACCGGTCAACTGCTGGGCCAAACGACAGAAATAGTGCCCGTCGAAGCTACGAAGAAAGGCCAAAGCGTGGCCGATCTATTTAAGCCCACCATCGCCAAAGCTACCATCACCCCCGTAAGTGGTGTGCACGATTTGTACTTTGTCTTTAAAAACGAGAAAGCCGGGAAGGCCCCCCTGTTCGTTCCCGTTACGGTTCAATTCATTCACTAATATTCATCCCTTCGCTACGTGCGTAGCGATTATTTTCACGCTACCCATGATCCAAACACGTCGTCAATTTTTGAACCAGCTCGGCTTATCGGCCGCTAGCTTATCGTTGGCATCCATCCTGCCAAATCAAAGTTTTGCCCATCCTATGGCCAAGAAATTCAGCTTCGACATTTCACTGGCCGAGTTTTCCTTTGCGGGTGAGCTGATGTCAGGTAAGATGACCAACATGGAGTTTCCGGCCCGGACCAAAAAAGAGTTTGGCATCAACGTACTGGAATACGTATCCATGTTTTTTGCTAACAAGCACACGGATCCGACTTATCTGAAAGAATTAAAGCAGCGCACCGATGATTTAGGCATGAAAAACAACCTCATTATGGTCGATGGTGCCAACATTGCTGATCTGGATAGGACCAAACGGAAGCAGGCCGTAGAAGCGCACCACGCCTGGGTCGATGCCGCCCAGTATTTAGGCTGCACGGCAATCCGGGTTAATCTGGGCGATACGTCAAAAGCGATAACGGGCACTCCTGACGACCCGGCCGAAGAAGCTGCCAAAACCGCTGCCGACGGCTATCATCAGCTGCTGGAGTATGCCGCCAAACAAAAAATGGACGTCATTGTCGAAAATCACTTCGGTAATTCGACTGACATCGACTGGCTGGTTGGCGTACTCAAGCAGGTAAATATGCCCAACGCTGGTCTGCTACCCGACTTTGGTAACTTCTGCCGGCAGCGCAGCAAACCAGAAACCAATGACATTAAAGGTATCATGTCGACTACGTGCCTCAAGGAGTACGACCGCTATGAAGGCGTCAAGAAGATGATGCCTTACGCCAAAGGCATTAGCGCCAAAACGCATAAGTTCGACGCCAAGGGCAATGAAACCGAAACCGACTTCCGACGGATGTTCAAAATTATTAAGGACGCCGGTTTCACCGGTTATGTGGGAATCGAATACGAGGGAGGCCTGATGAGTATGTACAACCCGACCGGTGGGTATATCCCCAGCAGCGCGGGCATCAAAGCGACGAAAACGCTGCTCGAACGGGTACGTACCGAACTGGCTTAATGCTAACGAGCTACCAATTCCTTTCAGGTAGTCGGCCTGGGCTAACATATCCCTCTACCCCAGACAGTCCCTAATCGCTATGAAAAAAGCAGTCAGAATCATTCTCTGGAGCGTGCTTGGTCTGGCGCTTCTGCTGGTGGCCGCGGGCAGTTAGTTCTTCTACAAAATTCAGAACGGTTTCCCCGTCAGCTACGAGACCCAAAAGCCAACACTCAATCTGCCGTCAAATCAGCTCGCTTTCTTAGAAAAGACTAAGAAAGCGGGTTTTCGGCATGGAGAATCCATTGATGCATCCAAGCGGGTATTTCAGGATATGGCCCGACGAAACGGATGGTTCGTTTACGAGACTGAAGAAGGGGGTGTATTTATCGCCGAGCAGCTTCGAAGGTTCAAAGCAGTCATCTTTAACAATTCTACGGGCAGGGTGCTGAATGACGAGCAACAAAAGGCCCTTAGCCAATATGTGGAAGAAGGCGGGGCGTTGCTGGGTATTCACGGAGCAGGGGATAACTCGCATCACTGGTCGTGGTACGAAACCAACCTGCTGGGTACCCGCATGTCACATCACCCCATCGAGCCGCATTTACAGAAAACCAATGTACGGCTAGCAACAGCCGTCGATTCGACCTTCACCCGAAACTTACCCCCCTTCTGGGTCCAGGAAGATGAATGGTATGTCTTCAATCAGCCCAAATACGTCCAGGTTGTTTCCTACATAGATGGTGACAAGATCATCTCTAACGGCAATATTCTGTGGACCAAGGATAAAAAACTTCGGCATGAGCAACTAGTTGAGCCTTTTCTGGACAGGATGTTCCGTTTACCACTCCGTTTTTCTTGCTTTTAGCTGATCTTAAGCCCTATACTACCCCATGTAAAACAGCCTATATTTTTGTCTTACATGGGGTAGTACTTATCATAATCGTGATTATAAAACAAATTAACCGTTAGCTAAATACTTTATAATCAGCCTTATAAAATTTCCAATATTACCCGCTACCTGTAAGTCTTTTAAGAAGACAGAAATACGTTAACAAACTGGCCTAATGGCTTATGATATGACAAATGAAGCCGGTTTTGTTAGATCAAATACATCTCATAAACAGACAAAGACAAACCTGTCTCCACACAGAGTACGCTATTTCTTCGTTGCTATGGCAGTACTTTTTCCTATCATTACTTTCTTAGGCTTTTTCCCCAGTTTACAGGACCTGAATGCAGGATCCATGAAAGTTCACTGGCTTACCCATGTCCACAGTGCCATAATGACTAGTTGGATCGTGGTGTTTCTGGCCCAAGCCATCCTAGCTGCAAAAGGCAATCTCAAATTCCACCGTCGGCTCGGCTTAGTATCGGTTGTGCTGGGAGTGCTTGTATGCCTCGCCATGGTAACCACTTCTGTTCACTTTCTGATTGCTAATCATCCTCCTGAAAGAAGTTTCCTATTCGATCTCGTCTTAATAGAAATCTATGAAATCGCATCCTTTGGCTTATTTTTCACTTGGGGTATCCAGGTGAGAACAAAAGATCCATCCTCCCACAAACGCCTACTTATGCTAGCTACGTTTGTTTTACTTACTGCAGCTGTTGACCGGATACATTGGTTACCGTCACTAGGGATGGAGCATCCATCTATTACATTTGTTTATTTGGACATGTTGTTGATTCCGCTGTTTTTTTATGACTTTTTTACCTTTAGGCGAATTCACAGGACTACATGGATCGGTAGTGCGGTTATTATTATGTTACAGCTTAGTGTAAATACGGTTTTTGGGTCGCCTTTATGGCACAAGAGGTTATTTAACCTGACTACCCCGCTTATGGAGCAAGTTAACGAAGTCAAACTCAGTGAGGTTCAGAGTGCTCCATTGTTAGGAGATTATGAAAGCCCGACTGGCAAGATGACAATCAGCCGCAATAGGAGCAAGCTATATATTCAGTTTAACGACCAAGAGAAACAGGAAATGGGTGCGAAGTCTGAAACTGAGTTATTTTTGAAAACGGAAAGTATGGATTTCTCTTTTGAAAAAGGTACGGA
>JAQBNX010000025.1 GCA_028288385.1 Spirosoma sp. | reverse complement strand
CCGAGTTCCCGGTATTCGTCGCATCGCGTCGCGATATTCCCGTTGGTCAGTTGCTCATTGGGGCCACAGAACTAGACAACCAGTGGCATTACAAGGCTTCCTTTTTAGATGAGTTTGTGCAGCGGGAATTGATTGGACCCGACTCGGTCGAACTTTGGAAAGAGAATTATAAGAAACCAGACGAATACTGTTGCCTGTTCGTGGTTCATGGTGATTTTGCTGGATTTGTTTATATTCCCTACCCTGAGGATTAGCGAGTGTATGGCTAGTTTCCAGGCTTAAGTAATAATTGGAGCCCGCCTATCATCACGCGCTGTCTAATTCGCTACAGGTCTTTTTCATCAGAGCCGAACCACAAGAGTCCGGCTTTTTTTATGCGTATACACTGCGACGTAGCGGGCCTCTAAAAGTGGGTTTGTTTGCCGCTGTACCCTTACCGATAATGATACTTTTTGGGGAAATGAAAGTCAGTATTCATAGCCTCCTGACTTCCCTATTTGGTTAACCGACCCTCCAGACATTCCGGGTGTAAAGAACCACGTAGCGTGGTTCGAAAACAGCGTGCAGGCCCCCTAGAAGCCACCAGATAACGCATTTGGTTAATTCTTCCCTGTTAACATAATCTTACCAAAGACGGTAGGAAAAGACAGCAAAATATTGTATTTTTACAATCTGTAAGGTCTATGCGCATACACTAGTTTATGCGTCTCCCACAACGCTGTTTTCGACATTATCCGAATAGAATATGACTAACGAACTGATTGAAGCAGACGCCCCCGCTGAGGTTGCCTTAGGGGACTACGGCGCCAACAACATCCAGGTACTGGAAGGGCTGGAAGCCGTTCGCAAGCGCCCCGCCATGTACATTGGCGACGTGGGCATTCGTGGGCTGCACCACCTGATCTGGGAAGTCGTCGACAACGCCATCGACGAAGCGCTGGCCGGCTACTGCGACAAAATTACCGTAACCATTAACCCCGATAACTCCGTTACCGTGCAGGACAACGGCCGGGGCATCCCAACGGGCATCCACGACAAAATGGGCGTTTCGGCCTTACAGGTGGTTATGACTGTGCTACACGCGGGTGGTAAGTTCGACAAAGACACATACAAGGTTTCTGGTGGCCTGCACGGCGTAGGTGTTTCCTGCGTAAACGCCCTGTCAACCGATCTGCGCGTGGAGGTTCACCGCGAGGGTAAAATTTTTGAGCAGGCCTATAAAACCGGCTTTCCACAATACGACGTTCGGGTAATTGGCGATGCGGATGACCATGGAACCATCGTACATTTTAAGCCCGATGATACTATTTTCACCGAAACCGTATATCGGTATGAAACAGTTGCCGGCCGTCTGCGGGAGTTGGCATACCTAAACAAGGGTATTCATATTTTTCTGAACGACCTGCGCGAGTTAGATGAGAACGGCGAACCTCTTAACAAAGACGATTTCTTCTCAGAAGGTGGCCTGGTCGAATTTGTGCAGTACCTGGATCAGACGCGCCCCTCCCTCGATGGCATGAAACCAATCTACATGGAATCGGACAAAGGGTCGACGCCGGTGCAGGTTGCGCTGGTGTACAACTACGAGGCTGGTGAGAATGTCATGTCCTACGTCAACAACATCAGCACCATTGAGGGTGGTACGCACGTGCAGGGCTTCCGCTCGGCATTGACACGAGTGCTAAAAAACTACGCCGACAGAAACCCGGGCGTATTGCCTAAAAACTCCGGTAAGGTCACCTTTAGTGGCGAAGACTTCCGCAAGGGGTTAACCGCCGTGATTTCGGTGAAGGTACAGGAGCCTCAGTTTGAAGGGCAGACCAAAACCAAACTGGGCAACCAGGATGTCGTCAGTGCGGTAAGTCAGGCCATGGCCGACCTGCTCGAAACATGGCTGGAAGAGAACCCCAATACGGCTAAAGGCATTGTTAAAAAGGTGCTTGTATCGGCTCAGGCCAGGATTGCGGCCGACCTGGCCTACAAGCGCATCATGACCGAGCGCAAAGACTTCATGGGTGGTATGGGCCTGCCCGGTAAATTGGCCGATTGCTCTGATACGGATCCCGAAAAGTGTGAGCTGTACCTGGTGGAGGGAGACTCGGCTGGTGGTACGGCCAAACAGGGCCGTAACCGCGCGTTTCAGGCCATTTTGCCCCTGCGTGGTAAAATCCTGAACGTCGAAAAGGCGATGGAGCACCGAATTTACGAGAACGAAGAGATCAAAAACATCTGGACCGCTCTGGGCATACGACTCGAAAAGAAAGACGACGAGACGGTGATGAACTTAGACAAACTTCGGTACCATAAAATCATTATCATGACTGATGCCGACGTCGACGGCAGCCACATCCGGACGCTGATTCTAACGCTGTTCTACCGGAACATGAAGGCGCTGATTGACAACGGGTATATCTATATTGCCCAGCCGCCGTTTTACCTCGTCAAGAAAGGCAAGGAAGAGCGTTATTGCTGGACCGAAGCCCAACGCGAAGCGGCTGTCAAAGAGTTGGCTGGCAGTGGCCGCGAAGAGAGTGTGAACGTGCAGCGTTACAAGGGGTTAGGTGAGATGAACGCCGAGCAACTCTGGAGCACAACGATGGATCCTGACCGCCGGAGTCTCAAGCTGGTAACTGTGGAGTCGGCTGCCGATGCGGACCACGTCTTTTCTACGCTGATGGGTGATGAGGTAGCGCCCCGACGCGAGTTTATTGAACGAAACGCCAAATACGCCCGAGTCGATATTTAACGAGAATATAACAGAGAGCGGGCTTTTTGGCCCGCTTTTTTGTTGTACTTCATCTTATACTACTACCCGTATGCGTTATTCCATTAACACCAACCGGACCATATTAGGAAATCTGGTTTCCCG
>JAQBNX010000008.1 GCA_028288385.1 Spirosoma sp. | reverse complement strand
CGTAACAACCCAGCTAATGTCGCCCAGCGATGCCCCCAGGTTTCCCATCATCTGGTTAAGCGTAACGTTAACAATCGACGAGTCGATTGTTTGCAGCAGGGCAGCCGTTGTCACTGTCAGAACAACGACCCATTTATCAAAACCTAATTTCTTCATAACCTAACCTTATTGATGGAATCAGTTGGATGGCCAATGACTGATGTTGGTCATCGGCCATCCAACTAAAAACCGTTATCTCTGTAAATCCACGGCGACTGTTGCACTCATGCCGGGGCGAAGCCGGGCAAAAAGCGGGCTGTTTTTGTCCAGGTCGATCCTGACTGGAATCCGCTGTATCACTTTCACGTAGTTACCGGTGGCATTATCGGGTGGCAGCAGGGTAAACTTTGCACCCGTTGCTCCGGCAAAAGAGCCCACCTTACCAGTCAGTTTTTCGCCCTCAAATGCGTCAACGTCGATGGCTACTTCCTGCCCAAGATGCATTTGCTTCAACTGTGTTTCTTTGAAGTTAGCCGTAACCCAGAGCGACGAGTTGCCAACTATCGAGCACAGTGCCTGACCGGGTTGCACCAGTTGCCCAACCTGCACGGCCCGCTTGGAAACAATGCCCGAAACGGGGGCACGCACAACGGTATAGGATAGCTGTAGGTTAGCCATATCAAGCTCGGCCTGCCGCTGCTTCACCGTGGCCTGTGCTACAGAAATCTGCCCTTCGGTAGCCCGGCGCTGCGAGTTCGTGACTCCTGTTTGCGTTCCGGCCGCATTGACCTGGGCCTGTGCCGTTTGTAGTTGCGCCTGGGCAGCCTGCAACTGCGCCAGTTCCGCGTCGCGCTCGGCCTGAACGGCGTCAAACTGTTGTTGCGGCACGGTTTTCTCGGCCAGCAGTCGTCCATACCGCTCAAAATCCTGATTGGCTTTGCGGGCACGAGCCTGAGCAGCCGTTACGTTTGCCTGAGCCGTAGCTACCTGATTGCGGGCCGTCTGCACACTGGCCTGGGAACTCTGCACCGTTGCCGACGCTACGCCTACGTTTGAACGGGTTACGCCTGCACTCGCCATGGCACTCTGCAAGGCAGCTTCGGCCTGGGCCACCCGGATGCGGTAATCAGCATCGTCGTGCACAACCAACGTATCGCCTTCCTTTACAGGCTGGTTATCCTTGAAACGGATCGCTTTCACATAGCCCCCCGCTTTAGGTATCACTGGGTTCACATCGCCGTCGATCTGGGCATCATCGGTGGTTTCGTGACGTTGCAGGTAGCGAAATTCGCTATACCCGAAAAAGAGCGCAACGGCCAGCACGATGAGCCCCCCTGCGCGGAATAAAGTTTTCTTGTTCATGGTTGTATTGGAAACAGCATTAATTAAGGTTATTGCCCGCAGCTTTTAGCAGGCGCTGGTAGGCCAGCTGTGCATCCACGGTCGCATTAATTACATTCAGTTGTGCCTGGAGTAAAAAACTGTCGGCCTCCAGTAAATCGGTTGAGCCAACGAGACCGTTGCGAAACCGGGACTCGGCCAGGCGGTAGTTTTCCTGCGCCTGCCCTACGGCTATACGTATCACAGACTGCTGCTCCAGGGCGAGTTGGTAGTTATTATAGGCGGTAACCACCTCCGAACGAATTTGATCGGTTTGCTGCTGGCCCTGTAGGGTAACCTGGTCGATGGCCGTTTTAGCCCCAGTCAGTTTTCCTTTCAGGTTGTAAAGTGAGCCAATATTATAGGAGAGCCCGGCCCCCAGATTCCACGCACTGATAAATGATTTTGCTTCAGGAATAAGATGCGCTGTTGGGTTAATGTAGTTGAAGCCGGTCGATACGCCCAGGTGAGGATACAGACTGCTGCGCGTATTGCGAAGCATGGCTTCGGCCGACTGAACGCGTAGCGCATTTGCCTGTACTTCAGGACGTAATTGTTGCGCTTGTGTCAGAAAGCTACTTAACGGCTCCACCAGCGTAACGGGGTTGGTCAACGTAGTGTCCACCGCTACGGTTTGCTCCTCTGGCAGACCAATGAGCAGGTTGAAATTATAGAGTGCCGTTTGGCGGGCTTTGTCGGCCTGTAGTCGGCTCAGTTGCAGATTGTTCTTCTGCAACTGAATTTTCAGGACTTCATTGGCCGTCACAATCCCTTCTTTTTCCAGGTTCCGGGCCTCGCGTTCCTTTGCATCGAACTGCCGGATGCGCTGGTCAATAACGGTGGTCGACCGAATGAGCTTAACGATGTTGTAATAAGCATCCGCTACGGTGTAGACTAATTCTGAGCGATTCCGCCGGGCATCTAACCGGCTGGCTTTAGCCAGCAAATCGGCTGACTTCTCGGCCGATTTCTCCGCAAAGCCATCAAACAATTCTTTGCTAATGGTTAGGCCACCAATCGTGGTATTGAAAGCTCCTGCCGGAATGCCAAACAGCGGTTTTCCATCGCTCCCCTGTCCAAGCGCAAATGGCCCCAGCAGACTATAACGGGAATACGCCAGGGACGCAGTAGCCTGGGGCAGGCTGCGATCTTTAGTCTCCTGCATGCGGTTCTCGGCGGCCAGTGTCCGCACATCGGCCAGTTTGATGCCGGTGTTGTTTTGCAAAGCCAGTTGCACGGCTTTCTCCAGGGGCAGTACCGACGGCACTGGCTGAGCAATGGCCCCACTCAGGCTCAGCAGCCACAGGCTGGCGCCTACTACGTAATTTTTCATTGGTTACCGTTTCTAATTTTATTCAGGAGTGTATTCATCAGGTGTACTTCATCGTCGGTCAGGTGACTGACAATCGATTCAAAATCTTTGAACTCGACGGCGGCTGCTTCTGTAAACCGATTAGATTCGTCGGTAAGCCGCAGATTTACCCGACGACGGTTATTGGGGTCAACTTCCCGTAAAACCAGGTTTTTTGCCACTAACCGATCAATAAGCCGGGTCATGTCTGAATTAACATCGGTCATTTTTTCCTTTAGTTCACCGGCGGTCAGGCTGTTGGGATAAGCTTCTGAAAGTCGGCGAAGCACAATGTACTGTTGCACCGACAACTCGAAAGGAGCCAGCTTTTGAGCGAAATAGTTAAAAATGTACCCATCTGTCTTGTGCAGGTTGGCGATCAATTGGTGATAAATATTTCGATAGTGTTTATCCATGGTGGGGTATGAGCGGGGCAAATATATAACCAACATTTGTTCAAACAAATTTCGTTTAAACGAAATTTGTTTGAACATGTTATAGTACCAATAATTCATAGAAAAAACAGAAATGATGGCCTCCACTCCGAATAGATGGACTAACATACGGAGATGAAACCGTTCCTGGAGTGGTACCTATTTGTGACTAGCCCAGGGTAAATTCCTGACGAGTGATTCCCCACCTTATCTTTTCCTCTAAGGGCGGCATTATTAACCAGGATGCGGCTCTTATAACGTCATAACTTTACTCTTGAACACCCGTTTGTACTAGCGGGTATCAGCCCGATGACCGTTTTCTAGCTTCTACTTTGTTCGGTAAGACGAGTATTGGCTTAAACTGTTATTTCACAGGGAGTATAGTCTATGGTTTATGCAGAGTAAAGTCGGTTCATTCCTGAAACTGCTTAAACAGGCATTCACAAACCTGAAAAGTAATGATCCGGTGCGGATGGCCGGGGCCACGGCTTTTTTCTCCCTGTTTGCCCTGCCCCCCATTATAATTATCCTCAGCCAGGTACTTAGCACCCTTTTCAATGATCACAAACGGTTGGTTAGTGGGCGGCTGTTTGGGCAACTAGCGGAATTATTTGGTACCCAGAGCGCCCGTCAGCTTCAGGATATGTCACGCCATTTACAGCCTGAAGCCTCTTATTCAGTGTCTACGGGGCTGAGTGTATTTCTGTTACTGCTGGCTTCCACAACCCTCTTTGCCGTAATTAAGAACTCGCTCAACCAGCTATGGAATATAAAATCTGAACGAACCTTTTTGCAGATGCTCAAAGACCGGGGCATCTCGCTCCTGATTATTACGGCGTCTGGACTACTATTTACAGTATCGCTAACTATCGATGACCTGATACACTCGCTGTCGGTTATGACCCAACCGGCTCTTTCGGGCTCCGGCTGGCTGCTCAGCCTGGGTTATTTACTAGCGTCTGTCGTGTTCCTCACAGCCTGGTTCGCCTTATTATTACGCTATTTGCCCGATGTGCGCGTTCGGTGGCAGGCAGTCTGGATGGGGGCCTTTGTAACAAGCGTTTTGTCTTCGCTGGGTGCTGAGCTGCTCAGCCTGTTACTGACTCACCAGCAGATTAGCTCCCTTTACGGAGACTCAGCCTCACTGATTTTAATTCTATTGTTTGTCTTTTATTGCTCCCTGATTTTCTATTATGGTGCATCCTTTACACGGCAGTACACGCAATATGTTCATTTAGTGGCTGAGCCACATGCCAATGCCGTTGCTTATACCATAACAGAAGTAGACGACGGCACAGACCGGTGACGCGGTTTTCTTTACGTATGGAAATTAGCGCTTTCCCTTCCCACTATAGGCTGCCTTTTGCTGCTCAGCCTCCAGCGCACCCACCAGATACACGAGGGGCGCATTCCAATTGATAGCGATCTCATTCGATGCGTAGGAACATACGCTATCCAAGTACGTTTCATCGGCGGAGGTGGCTGTATATCCGGTGCATTTATCCTGCTGGGGCGCCCGTCCGTTGGGACCACCCGACAGCAGGCCCGGCACCGGGTTGGCAACACCATCGGCCTCGGAAGGACGGTGGTGCGGGTGTAAGGGTGTTTTGTCGCCAAAGCCTGTTACAAACGAGTAGCCAGTGGCGTTACGTCCTAACAGGTAGTCCAGGTTTGCCAGGGCATAGTCGAGGTAGCGTTTATGATTAGTCAGGCGGTATGCCTGAATGAGCGCAACACCCTGATTGGCGGCAACGGCGCTGCTGCCCCAGATGTAATCCTCTGCTGTTTTGCCAAATACGGTTTGGTATGCCTGTTTGTCTACGTCTTGAAGGAGTTCGTCGGCAAAGCCGATCAGGCGTTTTTTTACTGCAGGCAGGTCTTTTTTACCCAGTGGGGTTAGCTCTTTCCCAAAACGGGCCAGTGTGTAATATCCTAACAGACGTACCTGATTCCAGGATGGCAGAGGTGTTTTATCATCGGGAAATAGCTTAACGGCGGTATAATAAGCGTCGTCCCTGGTAGTGACATACAGTTCAGCAGCCGCCCAGTTCCACTCATCGCTGGCATCGCGATCTTCATAGCTGCCCGTCACTACGTCCGGGTCAAAGCGCGTGTTCATAGCCGCCTGATCGTAGCGGGCATTGGGATTCTGCTTTGCCCACTGCCAGGCCCGAATAGCCGATGACCGGCACGAGTCGGCCAGGCCGGGCACGGCCAGGTTATACCGGCTAAACACCCGGCTTGCCTGCGCCATTACGGCCGCAAAATCGAGGGTAGCCGTAATGCTCTTCTGAACCACGTAGCGGTCTGCTACAGCTTTGTCGGGCATAACCATCCCGTCAAACCGGGCGTTGGTCAATTTGTGGTATACTCCCCCATCGGCAGGGTCCTGCATGGTCA
>JAQBNX010000699.1 GCA_028288385.1 Spirosoma sp. | reverse complement strand
ATTCGTACCCCTTGAATCCGGCCGCTGATAATCACACAAAGTATCCGATTAGACAACTCCTCGGGTACTATTATCATTACTGGTGTTCGCTTCCTAAAGCGCCGTCTGTGCTCATGCCCTTGCTTCGTCAGAAAGTGCCCTGGGTGAGCCAGTATTTAGCCCGACGCTTCTGGCAGTCACTATCCTGGAAGGCAGAACCGGCAGTCAGCAGTACTATTGAAGTGGATATAGCGGAACCCCGAAGTCGGTTGATAAGAAGCTTCCGGGAGGCTTATAACCAGTATGAATTCAAACCCTACGAGGGAAACGTTGTTTTCCTGCGGGCTACCAAAGCAGCGACTTTTGGTACTGGACGAGTCAACGTTGATTTTGGCTGGGGGCGCTATGCCCGCCAGGGGGTCGAGGTCCATCAACTGGTTGGGCAGCATGAATCACTATTTGGTCAAACAGCCACTGTTGCTAAAATCGGCCAAATTTTACAGTCGTATCTGACGCCTTGATGTAGGTCTTTAGACCTGGATGCCTTGAGGTGTGATCTGAGTTTATACCGGACTAACTACGTACATCCACCAACAGACGCCCACAGGTATGAGGGAGTGGTAAAGTAGGCTACTGCCCGTCGCTGAATGCTCCGTTCTATTCCGCACTCAACAAAGCCGTCAAGCAAAATGCCCAACGGTACGGTATGAGCTTCGTTACGGCGGAGGGGCAGGACGATATTGCCCGGCAGAATGCCGCCGCCGAGGATTTAATCGCCCGAAATATTCAGGTATTTATCCTCAACCCGCTGACTCTGAAGCCTTAGTGTCGGTCACCAAAGTGGCCACCCGGATGGGTATTGCATTTTTATCGTGGCCAGTAAGATTGCCCCGAGTGCCGAGTATGTGGCGGCCATTCAGGCCAACAATGAGGACAGCGGCATCCTGATTGGGCGCTGGGTCGTGGATAAACTGGAGCGTCAGCCGCTCAACATTGCGCTGCTCAGCGGAGCCAAAGGCAGTCCGGTAGGGCAGAAACGGCGCGAAGGCATGCTGTTGGTCATTGCGCGGGCGCAACTTACCCGAAGCGGCTGCACCAACTACCGGGTGGTGGCGCAGGGCTGGGGCGGCTGGTCGAACAATGGGGACCTAAAAGCCATGGAAGACATACTGGTGGTGCACCCCGACGTCAATGTGCTGCTGGCTGAAAACGACGCGATGGCCCTGGGCGCGATGCGGGCCATCCGTGAAGCCGGTAAAACCAATGGCATTACGATTGTGGCCGTCGATGGGCAGAAGAAAGACTACCAGCTTATCGGCGAGGGCAAAATGGGCTGCACCGCTATGAACAGCCCCAACGTACTGGGTCGGTACGTAGTTGAGGCTGCGACCCGACACCTGAACGGCGACAAACAGCTACCAAAGGTAATTTATACCCCAGCCGTTCTGGTCACCAAAGAGAACGTGCAGACATACTACAACCCAAACGCTATCTTTTGAGCAAGTCCGTCAGATGAACAAATCAGCCGAATACCGAGTCGAGCTGCTACAGATCGGAAAGTCGTTCAACAGCGTACCGGCCCTGAAAGCCGTATCGTTGCGAGCTAAACCGGGCGAAATCCACGCTGATGAAAGTGCTGTCGGGGGCGCACCAAAAAGACAGGGGCACCATCCGAATCGACGGGCAACCGGTGGCAATCAACAACCCCGACGATAGCAAGCGGCTCGGCATCGGCATTATCTACCAGGAGTTTTCGCTGGTGCCCGCCCTGTCGGTGGCCGACAATATTTATCTCGATCACCTGGACCAGGACAGTTTCTTGGTCAGAAGCAAGACCCTCAACCGACAGGCGCAGGCGTTGCTGGCCGACCTCGGCTTTGCCATCGAACCCCGCGCCCGTGTCTTAGACCTGAGCGTGGCCCATCAACAGGTGGTTGAGATAGCCAAAGCCTTGTCGACCACCCTGAACGTCTTGATTCTGGACGAACCAACGGCGGTGCTGCAAAGCCTCAAACAACAGGGCGTAACGATTATTTATATCTCTCGCATCGGCTGGAGGAAATTTCCAGATTGCTGACCGCATCACGGTCATCAAAGACGGGGCCTCGGTGAAAACGTCGAAACGAACGCCATTGACCAGGACGCCTTGATTCGGCTGATGATTGGCCGAACAGTGCACACCTTTTTGAACAACGAACCACCCCGGCCGGCAACGAACTGCTATGGGTCGAAAACCTGTCCAATCAGCACCTCCACAAAATCAGTTTCAGCCTACGGGCGGGCGAGGTGCTGGGCATTACGGGGCTGGTGGGCAGTGGCCGTACCGAACTGATGCGTGCCATTTTCGGAGCCGACCCCAGCCATGCCGAAAGCCAGGTGTTTCTAAACGGGCAGCGGATACGTACCCATAGCCCCCGCGATGGCGTTGGGACCAGGATGGGCTTTCTGACCGAAGACCGCAAACGCAACGGGGTTATCCTGCCCATGTCAATTCGGAAAAACTCCACCCTGCCCAACATGCGCCCGGTAGCAAACCGGCTGGGTTTCATTAACCAGCGGACCGAAAGAAGTCTGACTGACAGCCTGATTGAGCAGTTG
>JAQBNX010000696.1 GCA_028288385.1 Spirosoma sp. | reverse complement strand
CTGTTCAGCCCAATGGCAATGCCTACTACAATAATTCCAAGCAGGGCCAGCAGTTTAGCCGATGTAAAAATGTTCTGAATCAGTTTACCGCTCTGAACACCCCGGCTGTTCAGCCATGTCAACAGTACCAGGCTGCCAATCGCATAAAAAGACCCCAGCGTAACCTTCATGGAGCCGATCGTGAGCAAGACGTTCTCTGGTCCAAGGGCCGGAATAAAAACGGCCGAAAATTTAGTGAAAGCCACCGCTACGGCCGCAATAACACCCGATTGAATGACGGTGAAGACTGTCCAGCCGTAAACAAAGCCAGTCAGCTTGCCATAGGCCCGCTGGATGTATATGTACTGACCCCCTGCTTTAGGCATCATGCCGGCCAGTTCGCCATAGCTGAGTGCGGCTGCCACTGTCATTACGCCCGTAAGCACCCACAGCATAAGCAGCCATCCCGAGGAGCCCAGGTTTCGGGCCATATCGGCCGTGACGATGAAGACGCCAGACCCAATCATGGAGCCGGAGACGATAAGCGTAGAGTCGAGAAGGCTAAGGGAGCGGTTGAATTCGGTCTTTTCGTCGGCGACTGCTTGCACGGAACAAAGCGGATTAAAGTGATTTACCTCACAAGAAGCACGCGATTAGCCGAAATTGCAAATATCCCGTTCCCACCTGATCGCTATAAACTTTCTTTGGTTCATCTCATCCATAGTCAGTTAGTCAGCTTTGCCCGGATAGCGCTGGTCCGCAAAAACAATACTCTGGTGCCTAGCTTACTTACTGTACTGATTGCGTTGGCTGTTGAAAGAATCGGCAATAGAATGGGCCACCGGAGTTAGGATAGTAGTAGCCCAACTCATTACGAATGCGCGCCTATGCGCGGGGTAACTTGCGCAAGTAAGAGTACAATGTATAAGGGCTAAATATCTAAGCCATACAGTTAAGCAAACTTCCTAAATGAGTAGTACCAGAAAAGAAAGTAACTGTGTAGGCAAGAGAATGCAGTACTTCGGCTGTTTATAAAATTGGGTTTAAAGATAAAAAACACCCATATTCAGCATTCGCGCTTGCTCTGAATGAAAAAAATACTCTTCTCATTAATGATTTTTGGGCCTATTTTAGTTAAGGCACAAACGACCGAAACCCATCATTATGCCATTGAGGTGGCTGGTATTCGTGTTGGAACCATGACTGCAGTACATGAACAGCATACTGACAACCGCAGTACCTATACGCTCATCAGCGATGTAAGCGTGAAATTGCTGGTTTACACAATCAAGATCTATTACAAAGCGATCAGCCAATTTTCCGGCAAAAAACTGATGCTTGCCACGGTCGATGCCCAAACAAATCGGGGTAATTATTTATCCCGGACCGAGTGGAAAGGTGATCGATACGTTATTTCGGCCAGGCAGTATAAATATGACCGACAGTCTGTTGAACGAAACCCTATCGACTTTTCAGTTTCATTGTTGTATTTCAACGAGCCAGTTAACCGCAACAAGACTTATGCCGAGTATTTCGGAGATTATTTCAACCTAACCAAAACGGCCGACGGAACCTATCGCGCCCTGCTCGATGACCGTGAAGATGAGTACATCTACGAAAAAGGACGTTTAGTGAAAGTGATAAAGCACAACAAGTTGAAAAACTTTAATGTCCGCCGGCTGGATTAACGTAATAGCTGAGGGTACACCATTAAACTGGCATATCTGTTTAAAATCTCTATATCAGTACGGGGTACCACAGCCGTAAAGATTAACCTTACAACTCAACTACGCGTGGTCCCTGCCGGTTAATCTCCGAGACGTAAGCTTCGCTGGTGACACCAACACTCAGAAAAGCCTGTTGCATAGCCGCGCCAACGCGCTCGGCCGTTTGCGCATCGCGACTTAGGGCAAACATAGACGGGCCGGAGCCCGATATACTACAACCCAGTGCTCCGTTGTCAAGAGCAGCCTGTTTAGCTTCGTTAAACTCAGGAATCAGGATAGCACGTACCGGCTCAATGATTACATCCACTAAAGAACGGCTGATGAGCGAGTAATCGGGTGTCATCAGGCCTGCAATCAAACCTGCTACGTTGCCCATTTGCGTGATGGTGTTCTTTAATGAGACTTCATTTTTAAGGATGAACCGGGCGTCTTTTGTATTAACTTCAATGTCAGGGTGGACAATAGTGCAGAACAGAACCGCCGGTGTTTCTATGCGGATTACGTCGAGCGGGTTATAACTCCGAATTACGACAAAGCCGCCAAGCAGGGAGGGCGCTACGTTGTCGGCATGAGCCGAACCGCAGGCCAGTCGTTCGCCTTCCATCGCAAACGGCAACAAACTCATGACGGGAAGCGGGCGGCCCATCAACTCATTAATGGCGTAGACACCGGCAACGGCGCTGGCGGCACTAGAGCCTAAACCGCTGCCTAGCGGCATCTGCTTGTGTAGCACTACGTCGACACCTACATCGGTCCGGCCAATGTGTTGCAGGTACGTTTGAATGGCAATGCCAGCGGTGTTGCGAGCCGTCTCACGGGGTAAGCGGCCGTCGTCGCCGATAATATCTGTAATGCTGACTCCCGGCTCGTCGCGCCGGTTAAGGATGATCTGATCGCCGGGATTGGCAACGGCGAAACCGAATATATCAAACCCGCAAGCCACGTTAGCGACGGTAGCGGGAGCAAAGATGCTGATTGAGTCCACAATAAGGAAGGTGGGAAAGACCCGACTACAAGATTAACGTTTTCAGGCTGAAAAATCAATTCAATGCGTCATAGGTGAGGTTTGCGTAGTCAGCATCGAACCTTCCCGACGTCATTAAGTTAACCGACTCAACGAAAATTGGATCACCCCGGTCGTATTCATGAGCGAACGTTAATAGTTAGGAAAATAAGCCGCCTGAGAGAATAAATAGATTGTCGGTGAAAGAACCTATGCCTGTGTTTTTGTTTGTTCGATACAGTCAGTACATTTCAGGTCGCATTAACAACGTAACGGATTAAATCATGAAGGCTTTTCAAACCGCCTTGCTGACCGGGATATGCGCCCTGGCGCTTAGTACAACTGTAACCGCGCAGCGGTCGGTCATTTGGCAGGAGAAACCGGGTACCTGGTCGGTGAACGCGGGGTTGGGTGCTACACACTACCTAGGCGACTTAGAAGAACGCTTCAATTTATCTCATCTACAAATA
>JAQBNX010000662.1 GCA_028288385.1 Spirosoma sp. | reverse complement strand
AGTATTCGCGCCAAAAGTTGATTTTGCAAAAGCAACATTTGGCAGCCGATTAATTCCCAAAAACTTTAGCTTGTATGGCTCATTAACCAGGATAGCAATTGCTCCTTATTCTGACCGCAAACTCTTTATTGGATTCATTAATGCCGCTTTGATGCTCTGTAAACTGACCGTTAGGAGGGAGGTTAATAGCACCACAAGGAGCGGCATAACGAAAAGCCACCAGGGGAGGCTCGTGCGGAAGGCATAGCTTTGCAACCACTGAGTGACGGCATACCAGGCCAACGGGGTGGCAATGACGAATGCCACTAAAATCAATACGGTAAACTCCCGATACAGCATCTTGACAATCTCGCCAACGGTGGCCCCCAAGACTTTGCGAATGCCTATTTCTTTGGTGCGCTGGGCCGTCGTGAACGAGGCCAGCCCAAACAAGCCTAAACAGGCCACCACGATTGCCAATAAGGTGAACAGCCCGAACACCTGACCAAATCGCTGATCAGCGCGGTATTGGCTGTTGAAGCGTTCATCCAAAAATGAATACTCGAATGGATTGCCCGGAAAAAAACGGTTCCACTCAGACCGGATAAGGTCAATCTGGCCATTTAAATTGGTTGTGGCCAGTTTGATGGAAAAGAATCCGCGTACATCGGGAATTAAACGTAGAATAAGCGGCTCGTATGCATCGCGTAAGGACTGCTGGTGGAAATCATTGGTCACGCCAACAATGGTGAATGTTTCACCCCAAAAGTCGATTTGTTTGCCAATAGCCTGCGCCGGATCATCAAAACCCAGTTGCCGAATAGCCATTTTGTTGAACACAACGGCTTTGGGATCACTACCAAACGCTTTCGCGAAATTACGTCCAGCCAGCAGTTTCAAATCATAGGCTTTGATGAAATCGTAATCAACGCCTATAATCCGATACTGCTTGCCTTTGCTTTCGTCCATTCCTTTCAACCGGATTCCACCGGCATTCCAGTCTGACGCCTGGCCAGGGACCACCGAAGAGGCCGCCACCTGCCGGATACCCGACTGGCGTAATAACTCAGCTTTGAAGGCGGCCATTTGCTGCATAAAGGTAGAGTCGTTGGCCACTATGGGCGGATTAAGCACCAGCGTCTGGTCGATATTGATACCCAGACTTTGCTTGCGCATAAAGTTAATTTGCTCAAACACCGCCAGCGTACCCACCAGCAGGAACAACGATGCCACAAACTGAAACACCACCAATGACTTGCGCAGGGTTATACCCTGTCGTGATGTGTTTATTTTCCCCTTTAGTACAACCACGGGTTTAAACCCCGACAAAACGAAAGCCGGATATAGACCCGAGAAGAAACTGCCGATGACGAATAGCCCCCCCAGCGGTAACCAGAACAAAGAGCTCCCTAACAGGCTGAAGCTCAACTGTTGCCCCGACAATTCGTTAAATGTAGGCAAGGCAAGCGCCACCAGCAACAGCGCCAATCCCACGGCCAATGCATTAAGAAGCACCGATTCGGTCATGAATTGAAGGATCAGCTGACTGCGTAGCGATCCAACCGCTTTCCGAACCCCTACTTCTTTGGCCCGGTCAACGGACCGTGCGGTAGTAAGGTTAACGTAATTGACCCAGGCAATAACGACAATGAAAAAGGCGATAGCTAGCAACAGATAAACGGTTTTCCCATCGCCGTTTGGCTCCGCTTCATTCATAAAATGTGAATACAGATGAATATCCCGTAAGGGCTGGAGCAGATACACCGCAGCCGACCGATATTTTCGGTGCTCTTCGCCCGCCAGACGATCGACCAGGGCGGGGAATTTAGCTTCGAGTGCCTTTGGGTCAACCCCTGGACGTAGCAGGAGATAAGACAGAGCGCCGTCCCACTGCCAGGCATTGTCAGGGTTATTGTCGGGGCCAACCTGCTTAATAAAGGTGAGATACGGAGTGATATAGTCCGGCTGGAGGTGGGTATTTACCGGAAAATCTTTAAACACGCCCGTCACTTTAACGGCATCCCGGCGGTTTTGCCGGATGGTTTTTCCAATCGGGTTTTCGCTGCCGAACAACCGTCGGGCTACGGTCTCAGACAGGACAACGGTATTAGGCTCGGCCAGGGCCGTGGTCGGATTACCGGCTATGAGCGGATAGGAAAATATGGTGAAAAAGGACTGACTGGCAATGTAAACCTTTTCCACTTTTAAACTTTTTTCCTTGTAATCGACAACTGCCGGACCCCGACGTAACACTTTGACATAATCTTCAACTTCACTAAAAGCGGCTTTAAACGAATTGCCAGCCGCCTGGGCCCCGGCGGCCCACTGCGTGCTTAGCTTTCCTTCGTTGTAGCGGTCCTGCCGGACCCGGTAAATTCGGTCGCCTTTTGTATGGAAATTATCGTAACTCAGCTCAAATGATACGTACTGTAGAATGAGTACACATGCTGCAATACCAATGGCAAGCCCCAGAATATTAACTACCGAGAAGGTTTTGTTTCGGACTATATTTCGCCAGGCAATTTTTAGATGATTCCGGAACATGATCGATCAGATGAAGAAGTCGAATAATTTATCCTGG
>JAQBNX010000651.1 GCA_028288385.1 Spirosoma sp. | reverse complement strand
TTTAGCTATTGAAGTCATCCACTGGTTACCGTTCAATGCTACTCAACTGCTATGTGCTATCATAAATCACTCAATGCTACGGGTCCCGAACTCGAAACCCGCTACGAGGCCCAACTGCCGCCAGGGGCCAACTTCCAGCCCATATACCACGCGAATGCTTACAACCTACCGGCCTGGCCCATTGTGACGAGGCAGGAACCCGGCAAACTACAACTGATACACTGGGGTTTGATTCCCCGATGGGCTAAGACCCGCGACGACGCAGCTGATGTTCGCTTAAAGACAATTAACGCCCGCTCCGAAACCATCTACGAGAAACCATCTTACCGAACGGCTGCTCAAAAAGGCCAGCGCTGCCTGATTCCAGTTACTGGTTTTTATGAATGGCATACGGTTGGTAGTAAGAAATTTCCGTTCTACATCAGTACCACCGATCAGAAAATTACGTCAATCGCCGGTCTGTGGGATGAGTGGCCCGACCCGGAGACCGGTGAACTAATCCCGACTTATACGCTCCTGACAACAGAGGCAAACCCGTTGCTGGCGGCTATTCATAACACCAAGAAACGAATGCCCTGCGTGTTGACTCCCGAGGCTGAACACGCCTGGCTACATGACGACCTAACCGAGACCGACGCCCTGGCTCTGCTGGCTGCGCCGTATTCGGCATCCCGGATGCATAGTTACAGCATCAGTAAACTGATAACCTCGCGCAACGAACCCAGCGACGTACCAGCAGTCATGGAACCTGCCACTTACCCGGAGTTGAGCAAAAATCCTCAACTATTCGCCTAAGTACTACGTTCCGCCTGTCGTACTGCGCACCGGACCATCGCAACCCTTATCAGAATATAAACATTTACTGATAAGGGCATAAAAGAAAAAGGAGCCAGGGAGCACAGCGACTTGCTGCCCAACTAGCTCCGGCTGGTTAAATACCAGGTGATGGGGGCTGGCGGAGGTTATACAAAAAAAGATCTGCGAATTCGCAGATCTTTTTTTACAGGAGGGACTGTGAATGACTCATCCTGCGTTTAACTAAAGTAATCATTTAACCTGTAGAGGTGAGCGATGGATGCGGAGCCAATCTCGACAGCGCTGAAACACTACGTATGAAAACAGTTCGATGGAGTCTGTCAAAAACGTAATGCGTAGGGGACCCCTACGTTTAGCTTCGTTCTACAACATTGCTGCTCCAAAAACACCGGAACTGTCACCTAATTTTGGTTTGAGAAATTTTGTGCGTACTTCCCCTTTGTTGAATACGTACTTTCTGGCCCGTTCAACGCCTTCTGTATATAGTAAATCGACGTTACCAACGCCACCTCCCAGCACGATTGCATCGGGGTCCAATACGTTGATAATGGTCGAAATGCCTCGTCCAAAATATTCCAGCAGCCGGTCGACGGTCTGGCTGGCAAAGGAATCATGGCCATCCTGATGAAGTTTAATAATTTCTTTCATGGTCCGTTCCTCACCACTTATCTGCTGGTAATACCGTTGCAGGGCCGGACCAGATATCACCTGCTCAACACAGCCTCGTTTGCCGCAATAGCACGGGAAGCCGTTTTCTTCGAGGATGTTGTGGCCCCATTCACCACCAATGCCATGCAGCCCATTGAGCACGAAGGCCGGGCTGTCTGGCTTGTCGGCGTTACGTACCACAACACCACCGCCAACTCCCGTTCCCATAATAACGCCGAAGACCGTCTGGTAGGTGGGCAGAACGTCAGGCACGACACCCAGCGTGGCCTCAGCCAGGGCAAAACAGTTGGCATCGTTGGCTAACTCGATGGGTACGCCCAGAAGCCGGGTCAGGTCCTGCTTCATGGGTTTGCCGTTGAGCACTGTCGTGTTGCTGTTTTTCATGGTCTGGGTGGCTGGATTGTTAGTGCCAGGGGTAGCAAAACCAATGTGTTCGGGCGTTAGGCCGGTTTCATCTTTGAGCAAATCGATGAGCCGGACAATCTGGCTCAGGATGTGGTCATAACCTAAATGGGCTTCCGTATCGACCCGTTTGCGAATCAGGACGGCGTCAGGCGAGAAGGCGGCTCCGGTTTCTATGGATAAAACGACTCCTTCAATTTTGGTGCCGCCCAGATCAACTCCCCAGTATAATTGCATAGGTATGTAGGCCACTACGTGGTCTGTTTAGTGAAATATGGGCTTGGATTGACGGGCCTTTTTCGGAATTTCGCCCTGTCGATTATAACTAATTTCAAATCGACAGGGCACAAAGCTAAAATCAAAAATCAAGTATGCTGCAAACTGGACAGAAAGCACCTGAATTTACCTTATTTAACAGTGACAAAACAGAAATATCGCTGACCGATCTGCGCGGGAAAAATGTGATTGTCTTGTTTTTTCCGATGGCTTTTACGAGTGTCTGCACGGCCGAATTGTGCGAAATGCGGGATACTATCGGTACGTACGCGTCGCTGAATGCTACTGTTCTGGGCATATCGGTCGACTCGCCCTTCACACTGGCTGTCTTTAAAGAGCAGCAAAAACTGCCCTTCGATCTGCTCTCCGATTTTAATAAGGAAACATCCATCGCTTACGACGCGCTCTACGAAACGTTCGCCATGAAAATGCGGGGCGTTAGTAAGCGGGCCGCTTTTGTGATCGATCAAAACGGTATTATTCGATATGCCGAAGTACTCGATAATGCGGGCGAAGTTCCCAACTTTAACGCTATTCAGGAGACACTTGCCTCACTAAACTAAGAGTAAGCGA
>JAQBNX010000622.1 GCA_028288385.1 Spirosoma sp. | reverse complement strand
CCGGGCACACCGCTGTCTTTCTGCTCGGTGCATTCCAGAATAACCTGGATTCTATTGGCGCCTTTCTTTGCCATCGCTTAAATCTGTTTTCTCGATAAGGAGCGCAAAGGTACGAAATGTCTTTTGTTTGGCAAACAACTGGCTTAAAAATGAGATGATTTTTAGCGGATTAACGCCAAAAAATCAGTCATTGTTGGGTTTGCCCTATCCTATTTCGACCTTTACGTCAGAATGACGACGCAAACGATCCAATATGAGTACGCGCCCGGTCACTTTCGGGCATCGGAGCCAGGATTTTATCAGCCCGATATGCTCAGTGAGGGCGAAATGGTCTTAAATATGGGGCCCCAACATCCGTCTACGCATGGTGTGTTGCGGCTGGAAGTCGTTACGGACGGCGAGATTATTATGGACGTAGTGCCGCACGTTGGCTATCTGCACCGGTGCTTCGAGAAACATGCCGAGTCGCTGCCCTTCAATCAGACCATACCGTTTGTGGACCGACTCGATTACTTAGCGGCCATGAACTCCGAGCACGCGTTTGTAATGGGTGTTGAACAGATGCTCGGGATTCAGAATGATATTCCCAAACGCACTGAATATATCCGGGTCCTTGTAGCCGAACTGAACCGTATTGCCGCTCACTTTGTCTGGGTCGGTACGTATGCGCTCGATATTGGTGCTTATACGCCGTTCCTATGGCTCATGCGCGATCGGGAGCATATTCAGCGCCTGCTCGAGTGGGTAAGCGGTGCCCGAATGCTATATAATTATATCTGGATTGGAGGTCTGTTTTATGATCTGCCGGTAGGCTTTGAGGAACGATGCCGCGAGTTTGTTCAATACCTGAAACCAAAGTTGGTTGAGTTGCAGGAGATTGTTATCGAGAACGATATTTTCATCGGACGTACGGCAAACGTTGGTGTTTTACCCCTGCCGGTGGCCATCAGTTACGGCTGTACCGGGCCTATGCTACGCGGGTCCGGACTACGTTATGACCTTCGCCGGGTTGATGGTTACTCAGTGTACCCTGAACTGGATTTTGACATTCCCATCGGTGAAGGCCTGGTAGGGACTGTTGGTGACTGTTGGGACCGTAATAACGTTCGAGTACTGGAGTGCCACGAGTCGTTGCGCATTATTGAGCAGTGTCTTGATCAACTCACTGGCAACTATAAACGTACCCGTGACTACGATCCGCAGGCGGTAGTACCTAAGAAAATCAGACCTAAAGCTATGGACTTCTACGCCCGTGCCGAAAGTTCAAAAGGGGAGTTAGGGTTCTTTTTCCGCACAGACGGCCGGTCTGATGTGCCGGTGCGGTGCAGAGCCCGGTCGTGCTGCTTTCACAACCTGTCGGTTATTGGCGAGATTAGCAAAGGAGCTATGCTCGCCGACGTGGTGGCTATTATTGGGTCGATTGACGTAGTAATGGGAGAAGTTGACCGCTGATAATAAGAAGTCATTAGTTCGGCGGCCCTTATTATTTTAAAACTGATTACTCCAACACCAGAATGTCTTTGGTATTTCGGCCTAGTCCATCGTAGTCCAAACCATAACCGAGTACAAACTGGTTTTCGATTTCAAACCCAACATAGTGCAGGTCAATTTTATTTTTCAGCGCGGCCGGTTTAAACAACAACGTAGCGATGGCAATGGAAGCCGGATTTTGCGCACTTAATTGTTCACAAACCTCGCTGATGGTCAGGCCAGTGTCGACGATATCCTCAATCACTATTAAATGACGGTTAGCGACGGATTCGCTCAAGCCCAGAATTTGTTTTAGCTGTCCGGTCGACTCGGTGGCAGTGTATGAGGCAACCCGAATGAAGGTGATTTCGCAGGGAATTGTCAGGTTTTTCATCAGGTCGGCAGCAAACAGAAAAGCCCCGTTCAGCACAACCACAAGCAATGGTTTTTGATCAGCATAGGCTTCATTAATCTGCCCGGCCAGTTCCTGAATCCGCGTTTGAATAGCATCGGCAGAAATAAATGGTCTAAATGTCTTATCGTTGATGATCAGCATGAGTGCATTAGCGAAGGTCAAAGATACGTTTGGTGGTTACTAGCCGACAAAATTTGGCTCAAAAATAAGCGGTAGCAAACGTACCGTGTCTGGTATGCGTTAGTAGTACGTAGTGCTGTAATTTTAGTTTAGCACCAGCCAAGCAACTGCTTAGAACGGTTGCTTACTCACTTAATTGTTCAATAAAGTTCAATGAAAAAATTGTTGTTGACGGTGTGCCTGACGGGACTGGTCGGTTTGGTGCAGGCCCAGTTGTATGACCCGTCGGCGTTTGATAAAGTTTATAATGGATTGTTGAAGCATCCCGGCGTTCAGATAGAGTCGGCTGAGGCTATCAATCAGATGTACAATTACAAGTTCTACGAAGCTGACAAGGAGTTCCGCTGGCTGCATCTTCGCTACCCCAAACACCCGATGCCTTATTTTATGATGGGTCTGGCTGAATGGTGGAAGATAGTCCCCAATACGGATGTTACCGACTATGATGATAAATGCCTGGCCTACATGGACTCGACCATTACGCTGGCCGAGAAACTGTATGACGACAGCGACAATAAACTCGAACCGGCGTTTTTTCTGGCAGCAGCGTATGCCTTCAAAGGCCGATTATATTCCGAACGGAAGAAATGGACGAAGGCAACGTTTGCCGGCAAAAATGCGCTTAAGTACTTCGACAAGTGTAAGGGTAATGCCGAGTTTAGTCCCGAATTGCTTTTCGGCGACGGTATGTATAACTACTACGCTCAGTGGATTCCTGAAAATT
>JAQBNX010000709.1 GCA_028288385.1 Spirosoma sp. | reverse complement strand
ATTCGCCGGCGGCGGAACAGGCCGGCCGATCCCTTTCGAGCAAATCGAAGAGGCAGACTGGCGCTCGAGCATCGAGAACAACTTAACCACGACCTTCATCACACTGAGCGCGTTTTTGCCGGCGATGATTGCTCGCGGTTCGGGCGCCATCGTCACGATGGCCTCAAGCGGCGGGCGAGTCTTCGCCGGCGCACCGCCCGGCTACGCGGCTGCAAAGGCGGGCGTCATCATGCTCACGCGCCACCTGGCCCATGAAATGGGGCCCCGGGGCATCCGTGTGAACTGCGTGTCACCATCAACGGTATTGACACCACGCATGCGCACGGCAATCCCAGAGGACGTGGTTCAGCGGATGCTGCTGGATTTCCCGATGGGGCGGCTTGGGGATCCAGACGACGTCGCAGCCGCCACGCTCTTTTTGTTGTCAACCGCCTCCTCTTGGATCACTGGCCTCACTCTGGACATAGCCGGAGGACACGTCATGTCCTAAGGGCCGTGCAGACAAGGCGCCAGCAACTTCGTGATGCTCAAGCAGCGCGCGGCTCACGGGTGCGCTCGACACTCTGTCGTTTAGAAGCTCAGCGCAGCTGGATCAGTCGCGGCGCCGATGGGGCTCGCCGCGCCGACCGCGCAAGACTGGGCGAGCGCAGCGCGGGCCGCATGTCCGTCAAGACGAGGGGCACACGCCAGCTCTCGACACTCGGCTCTCCTGCCTGTCCCAGCGCTCTTTCTTCCTTTGCATCAGTCAGTGTGGAGCGTGGAAGGTTCAACGGCAGTCCAGGGCCGTGAGCAGGTCGATTTTCGCGGCTAAGCTGTCCGTTTATGCACTCCACGGACCCCCAGACCCTCAGCTCCAAACGCGTGGTGGCAACGGCTCAAACCCAAGTGATGGTGGCTTGCGGCGGCCTCGCACGCTCACGGGTGCATCACTCTTGGTCACTCACGCCCGACATCGTCAAGCAGGGACAGGATGGCGCAGAACTTGGCTGGCTTGGTCAGATGATGGTGGAAGCCAGCCTCGAGCGCAGCGGCCACGTCGCGCGTGGTGCCCCAGCCACTGACCGCAATGAGGAGGGTCGATGGACACCGCGCGCAAAGGGCGCGAGCGACCTGATAGCCGTTCATGTAAGGCATCCCGATGTCCAGTACCGCCACGTGAGGCACGAATTGCACCGCTGCTGATACGGCAGCTTCACCGTCGTAGACGGTTCTCACCTGGTGCCCCTCAAGCTGCAGCAGTTCCGTCATCGAGTCAGCTGTGTCGTGGTTGTCGTCCGCCACCAGGATACGCAAGTCCGCGTGATTTCCACTCATCATCGAGTCTAAGCATGCACCCACCCACGCGTGCTGCCCACTGGCCGTTTTTGTTGCTCAAGCGCCCGTTAGCGCACAGACAGCGCACGTGCACAGATGCCAAAGTCAGAGGCCAGCACCTGCGGCCATGGGCGCACGCCCACTTCGATTTGCAAAGCGCGGTCTGGTCCCCCATCGAGAATCTATGCACAGTTTTTTGGTTTCCAACCGCCGCCAGCTTATTGCTCGTTGCCAGCACAAGGTGTCGCAAAGGCCCCGTCGATCCGCCAGCCAGGCGCAGCTTGCCAACGGCGTGCCGATGTTCCTGGACCAACTGACCAAGACGCTCGCCCTGAAGGGGCCGAACGCGGCCAGTGACAGCTTGAGGATTTCGGGTGGCGCCGACGGCACCAGCGTTGCACGGTCTGAGATGGGCGTCAGCGCCCACGCGCACGGGCAGCAGCTTCTGAGCCTGGGCTACACCGTGGGCCAAGTCGTTTATGACTACGGGGACCTTTGCCAGGCCATCACCGAGCTGGGCTTTGAGACAAGTACGCCGTTCACAGTCGAACACTTCCAGACCCTCAATCGTTGTTTGGACAACGCGATAGCAGAGGCCGTGACTGCCTTCGAAGCGCAACGCGATGCCCAGCTGGCAGTCCAGCACACCGCGGACACACGGCAGCAAGTGGGCTTTCTCGTGCATGAACTGCGCAACGCTCTCAATACCGCGTCTCTGGCCGCCGACGTGCTGGACGTTGGTGACTTGACGATGCGCGGTGCAACTGGCGCCGTCCTAAGACGCAGCCTTGCTCAGATGAACACGCTGGTGCGTCGCTCGCTCGATGACGTGCGCGGCCCACAGCAGGCCAGTCGGAGCACCTTTTCACTGGACGCTTTGATTGCCGATGTCCAGAGTGCCTCAGAGCTGGAGGCCGCAGCCAAGGGTCAATCGTTGGCTGTAGCACCGGTGGACGCCGTGCTGCGAGTTCACGGCAATCGCGAACTTCTGCAAGCCGCGTTGTCCAACCTGTTGCAAAACGCCTTCAAGTTCAGCCCGCCGGGCGCCCAAGTTTCCTTGCGCGCCAAGGTTGCACAACGCCGAGCGTTGATTGACATCGCCGATCAATGCGGCGGGCTGCCGCCCGGCGGCGTTGAAAAAATGTTCGCCCCGTTCCATCAGCGCAGTGGCGACAAGTCCGGGTTGGGCCTGGGGCTGTCGATCGCGCGCAAGGCCATTGAAGCCGACGGCGGGTCTTTGAGCGTGGCTGACGTGCCCGGCCACGGCTGCGTCTTCACCATCTCGCTGCCGCTCGACATGGAGGGCTAGGCGTGCCCTCGAGCGCAGGGGCTCCTTGTGACAACGTTTGCGCGCCCCATTGCTCGACCCAACGGGCCGGCCCAGACCCAAGCACGAGGGCGCAGCGGGCACGTACCGGGTGTGCAAGTGACGAACATGCGCGGGCGCGGTCGGAGCTTCGGTGGGGCTTGCTCTGGGTCCGCGCACTGCAGCGCTGGGGGCGCCAGGTGGGCCGTTGCGCGCGGGCGGCG
>JAQBNX010000584.1 GCA_028288385.1 Spirosoma sp. | reverse complement strand
GACTTTGAGGGTGCCCGCAAGCGCGAGGAAGGTTTCAGCAGCACGACGAGCGATGTAAAGAAATTTGTGGAAGAACTGAAAGCCGAGAAGGTGGCCGGTATCGTTATAGACCTACGCGACAACGGCGGTGGTTCGCTAACTGAAGCCATTGACCTAACCGGCCTTTTCATTCCTAAAGGACCCGTGGTGCAGGTGAAAGAGTCCTCAGGTGAAACCGAGGTGTATTCCGACAAAGATGGAGGTAACGTGTTTTATGATGGGCCAATGGCTGTGCTCGTGAATCGATTTAGTGCCTCGGCATCAGAGATTTTTGCAGCTGCCATTCAGGACTATAAGCGTGGTATAATCGTTGGCGGGCAAACGTTCGGAAAAGGCACCGTGCAGACGCTGATTGATTTAAACCAGTGGTTGCCAAAAGAGCCGGAAAAAGTTGGACAGGTAAAAATGACGATCCAGAAGTTCTACCGGATCAACGGCAGCAGTACGCAGCACAAAGGCGTAACGCCGGATATTGAATTGCCGTCTGCTTTCTCTGCCGAAGAATATGGCGAAAGTTCGCAGCCGAGCGCTTTGCCCTGGGACCAGATCAACTCAACCCGTTATGATTTATCACGGGGTCTTGACGACAAGATTTTAAGTCAGTTACGTGGTCGGTTTGATCAGCGGTTGAAGTCAGACCCTGAACTGAAACAGTTAGCGCAGGATCTCGCTGAGTTTAAAAAGGCAAAGGGTAACACCATTGTCTCATTGCAGGAGTCTAAACGCCGGAAAGAGCGTGAAGAAGCTGAACGCAAGCGGGCTGCAGCTAACAAAGTATCGCAGATGTCGTCTCCAGTCGATGAAACAGGTACTCCGTCGCCAGACGCTCCTAAGAAGAAAAAAGACCTATATTTAAATGAAGCGGGTCTGGTGCTGGCCGACTACATTCTGGCTGTAAAGTAACAAATGCTGGTTAGCCAGATTCCAAATCGTAATTAAGCAGTATCACCACTAAAAACCCCGTACAGCTAAACGTAGTACGGGGTTTTTAGTGTCTTTCATATACCCTTGTGTGTCCGCTTAATCACCTTCTCACTGGTTATTATAATGTGGTATTTTCTCATTAAGCAAGCCTTGTTGGATATGGCGCAACACCGCGATTTACAACGTAGGGCAGCCATTACGGAAATCGAGATATTCAACGAGCCTTATGGAAACTGGTACATCTACGGGGTTGAGAGGCAAAGCTACCCGGAGTTTATGGATCACTTAGACAGCGCCGGTATCACCTATGAGCTAATTGCCGAGCGCCCTAGCCGGGAGGAAATGCTCATGAGAATGCGATAATATTTAGCACAACGCGTCAACATCTGTTATGGGAAACAATAGATTAAGTTTATAATATCAAATAGACAAAATCTACTTAAATAAAAGGCTTTTTGTTACGTAGTCAGGCTAATAACTAGTACCCTGTTTAGAATAAAAAAATAATTGCCGGTTACTTCGCTTGTCCGGCTTTTTTTAACCAGTCTATTACCTGTTGCTTGGGCAGTTCTTCTACCCGGTGACCGTCAACACCACTAACCGTCTTTGCCGCAAACAGGGAGTTAATTATAGCTTCTTCTGTGGCTTCAATGGCAGCCATAAAAATGGGGGATGCGTTATCGTTACGTAGTAGTTTTACTTCGTCTGTAGAACTGGTCGTTTCGTGCACGATTCGATAAGCAGTTGACACGGCAATCACGTAGTCTCCGCTTCCATTCGAGGCAATTCCCCCTGTTTTAGCTAATCCCATAAAAGCCCGTTTAGCTAAGCGTTTCAGATTGCGGGCATCCAGGGGTGCATCGGTTAGAACGACTATCATGCACGAGCCATCAAGCTTTTCTTTGAAATTATACTTGCCCAATTCTACCCCCACAGGCATTCCCGCAATTTCTAAAACCCCGCCGAAATTTGTTTGTACTAATACGCCAACCGAATACCCACCTAATGAAGCAGGCAACCTGCGGGATGAAGTACCAATGCCCCCTTTAAATCCAAAACAAACCGTTCCTGTCCCGGCTCCTACGTTACCTTCTTCGACAGACCCTATTTTAGCCTGTTGAAGCGCGTCTAATACGTGCTGTTTCGTTACGTAGCGTCCACGTATGTCATTTAGAAAGCCGTCATTTGTTTCGCCTACCACGGGGTTCACGGAACGGACCTGTTCATTGCCCGGCTGCGCCAGGGTATAATCGATCAGAGCATCGGCTGCTGCAGGAACACTCAGCGTATTGGTCAAAACAATAGGTGTCTCAAGTGTGCCAAGTTCCTCTACCTGGCTGTAGCCGCTTAACTTGCCAAAGCCATTCCCGATATAAATGGCGGCTGGACTTTTTTGTTGAAACTGATTTCCGGAATGCGGCAAAATCGTGGTAACGCCAGTTCGGACGTTCTGCCCTTGTTGAAGCGTAATCTGCCCAACCCGCACCCCTGCCACATCCGTTATAGCGTTCAGCGGTCCTGTGGACAAGACACCAAACTGGATTCCATAATCTCTGGGGCGTTTGGGTGACTGGGCTATTAAACTATGACAGACAACGAGTAGCAGCGTTGTTGCCAGGCAGTAAGAACGAAGGCAAAACAGCATTAGCTGGATCTGGTTTGTGAATTAGTAAATCTAATGAGAGAAACTAATAGGTACTTTATAGGGCCACACCTACTGACGGTCAATTACGCTAACATTCGCTGATGTCAGGGACTTCTTGAGGCCAACATGCCGAAAAAAACGGACTGTCAGCAAAATAGCAGCAATTGTCAACCCAGCTAACAAGCCTATCCACACTCCCACTACGTCCATATGAAAGGTAAATCCCAGGAGGTAACTCATTGGCAAGGCCACGCCCCAATAGGAGAACAACGTAATGAGTGTAGGGACATTCACGTCAGACAAACCCCGCAGCGCTCCCACACCTACTACCTGAATACCATCGGAAAGCTGAAAAATTCCACCCATGATGACGAGCGTAGCGGCCACGGTTGATACGGCCGGATTATCGCGGATGTAGAGCGATACAAGCCAATCGTTTGCGGTGAAAAACACGAGCGCAGCCACACTCATAAATGCCACCGACAATGTAAAAGCCGCTACCCCCGCCCGGAAAATACCCAGAGGGCTTCCATGCCCCACAGCAGTACCCACCCGGATGGCAGCAGCCGACGAGATACCCGTTGCCATCATGTATGTTACCGACGCCATATTAATAGCAATCTGGTGAGCTGCCAGTCGGTCTTCGCCCAGCCATCCGGTAATAACAGCCGCCAGCGTGAATGTAGCCACCTCGAAGAAAAATGTTAGCCCACCCGGGATGCCGAGTCGAAGAATGGTCCGCACGTTAGAACCGGTGGACAACGCCCGGAAGGCTGGTAGTAAATACGGCCCGAATGGAGCCGACCGAAAAATATATACCAGCATAGCTCCGGCCATAAATGACCTTGACAGCAACGTAGCGGTAGCCGACCCCATCAGGCCCATTTCAGGAAAAGGGCCAACTCCAGTAATAAGTACGTAGTTAAATAGTGCGTTTAGTCCCAGAGCTGCCACTGTAATGACCATTGCCACACGCGGAAAGCGCAGCCCGTCGGCCAGTTGGCGAGCAGCTACAAAAATCAGCAGCGGCACCAGCGAAGCACTTAGAATCAACATAAAGTTGATGCCTAGTTTAGTTACCTCGCCGGACTGACCAAACAAGGAAAAGTTATAGGCCAGCCCCACCGACAAGCCGCCAAAGACAATGCTGAACAATCCTGCTACTAACAACCCTGCCCGAAACAGCCGGTTTACTTCGGCGGCATCATCCTGGCTGCGAGCTTTAGAAATCAGCGCAGCTACCACGGACAGACCACCAACACCGATGCTTGATACTAAAAAAGATATACCATTAGCCAAACCAGCAGCACCCAGTGGTACTGCTCCTAGTAACCGCCCAACAAACAGATTATCGGTAACACCCATTAAAATCACCCCTAACTGGGCAATCACAATGGGCACGCTCAGTCGAAACGTATCGATGAGTTCGGAGCGGTAAATATTGAGAAAACGAAGCATACAAGCTGGTTAATACTCAAATGACAAAATCCTGAGGCCGGATGTTCCCCAGCCGGTGACTTGCTGATTTTGGTTTGAATGTTCGTACTTTTGTAGTACATCACGAATCCGGCATAGCTCTTGAAAGAATACGGAAGCAGTATGCAGAAGTTGGTTGACAACATGGTCAACATTGAAGACCGGGAAAAGCGCACCCGTTACGCGCACATCCTGGTTGAACTGATGCGTCAAATTCACCCTAACATGAAAGATGGGCAGGACTACTACAATAAATTGTGGGACGACCTGTACATTATGTCCAATTTCACCCTCGACGTCGATAGTCCCTATCCCCCACCATCCGAAGAAGCATTAGGCAAAAAGCCCCAGCGGGTGCCCTACAACACGCATAATTTGAAGTTCAAACACTTTGGCCGCAACGTCGATCTGCTGATCGCCAAAGCTGTTGCTCTGGAAGATCCCGAAGAACGGCGCACCTTTGTCTCGTACCTGACGCGGCTAATGCGAACCTTTTACCAGGCCTGGAACAAAGAATCGGTCGAAGACGAAACCATTTACCAAAGTCTGGTTGAACTCTCGAACGGCAAACTGTCTGACGATATTAAACTGATTCGGGAAGAGGGTCTGGTGGAGGCCACACCTCGCGAGCGCACTGGCGACCAGATTCAGCCCCAGCGTATCAGCAACGCATCAACCAATCAGGGACTCCGCAACAACAATGGTCGTAATGACCGCGACGGCGGAATAGGACGACAGGGCCGCAACGACGGGTCAGGGCAACGTAATATAGGTAACCGTGATGGCGGACCTCGTAATCAGGGGCGTCCTAACAACCGTAATGATGGCGGACAGAACCGCAACAATGGTCCCCGAAATTTTGGTAATAACAACCAGGGGCGTCCTAATAACCGGCCCGACCGCGATGCTGGACAAGGACCCCGTGATGGTGGGTCAGGGCCCAATCGGCCCAATAACGACCGCGACGGCGGATCAGGACCGCGCAGAAGACGATAAATTAATAGCGATAAATGGCTGATGCTGATCAAGGGCAAATCCAGCGCTTATTAGTCATCCTTTATCATCCTACCGGCGAGCCGGTTATTATTCAACGATGGCATCTTTCCAGATTACGGGTGGCCGTACCCTTAAAGGCGAACTTATTCCGCAGGGAGCAAAAAACGAAGCGCTACAAATATTATGCGCTGTTTTACTGACAAAAGAACCGGTCACAATTCATAATATTCCGGGTATCCGTGACGTCAATCAGCTTATTGAGCTTCTGGGCGATCTGGGGGTTTGGGTAACCCGAATTGGTGAAGGCTCTTACCGGTTTCAGGCTTCAGATGTTAATCTCGGCTACCTTGAAACAGACACCTACAAACGGAAGGCTGCCGCTCTGCGTGGATCAGTTATGCTGCTCGGGCCTATGCTTGCCCGCTTTAAAAAAGGGCGGATTCCCCGTCCAGGTGGCGACAAAATTGGCCGTCGTCGGCTTGATACGCACTTCTTAGGCTTTGAGAAACTGGGCGCCAGGTTCAACTACGATGCCAACGATGGCGGTTACTACCAGGTCGATGCCAGTAATCTGCGTGGAGCCTATATGCTGCTTGATGAAGCCTCAGTAACGGGTACGGCCAACATTTTAATGGCTGCTGTTATGGCGGAGGGCACCACACAGATTTACAATGCCGCCTGCGAGCCCTATTTACAGCAACTCAGTAGAATGCTCAACAGCATGGGGGCCAAAATCACGGGCGTTGGTTCTAACCTACTTACAATTGAGGGTGTTTCGGAATTGCATGGCACTGAGCATACCATGTTGCCCGATATGATTGAGATTGGCTCGTTCATCGGTATGGCTGCTATGACGCAGTCAGAAATAACCATCAAAAACTGCCGAATTCCGGAGTTGGGTATAATTCCCGATCAGTTTAAGCGTCTCGGCATACAGATGGAATTCCAGGGCGACGATATTTTCATTCCCGCTCAGGAACACTACCAGATAGAAAGCTTCCTCGACGGTGGCATGATGACCGTTGCCGATGCGCCCTGGCCTGGTTTCACTCCCGACCTGCTCAGCATTGTGCTCGTTACTGCCATTCAGGCACAGGGAACGCTCCTAGTTCACCAAAAGATGTTTGAAAGTCGGTTGTTCTTCGTTGACAAACTAATTGACATGGGAGCACAGATCATACTCTGTGACCCACACCGCGCTACGGTCGTGGGAATGAACCGACAATTACCGCTGAAGGGCATTCGAATGTCGTCGCCCGACATTCGGGCGGGTGTAGCCCTGTTAATTGCCGCCATGTCGGCAAAAGGTACCAGCATCATCGATAATATCGAGCAGATTGACCGGGGCTACCAGCATATTGATACCCGGCTTAATGCCATTGGCGCAGAGATTATCCGTTTATAACAAAAGAGGCTCTCAGGGGAGCCTCTTTTGTTATAAACGCAAGTTAGAGAATTGCTTTTCTTAGTGGGCCCGGTTGAATACAAATAAATCAGTAAAGATCCAGCCGGTATCTTTTTTCTCGCCCCGCCGAATCACTAGCTGATCACTCGCGCGACGTTCATAGATAATCCGGATAGATGCGTCGGCTTTCTCAAATAAGGCACGGTTTCTTTCTCCTTCCAGGAACACGTACCGATCTGGCTTATCTTTCTCCTCCTGGCCAATCAAACCAGGATTGAAGTGCTTTACCAACGCTACCGGTCCGCGTTCGGTTTGTTCAAACCCAAACAGTTCATACATGGTAATTTTGTCATCCTTCATCATCCGGATGAACCCTGTAATATTGTCTCCCGCTGGTGCTGACCAAAATGCTTCAATAGGGCCCCCTTTGAACGTACCAAACCAGTGCCCCTCCAGTAATTTCATATCAGCTAATGTACCATTTTTGGTAGGGGCAGTTTGACCGAATGTGCAGATGCTAGCCACCAGGAAGAGAATAATCAGCGAATAACTATAGGTTTTTTTCATAGATGAATGGCTTAGTAATTAATAGGGTTTAGCAGTGTTATTCAACAGCCAATAAATTAGAAGTAAAGAAGTAGTCTAATCTAATGCTAATCGTGTAATCAGCGTATTCGTATCAAATAGATTTTACCAAAGCTCAACGTCTGATTTGATTTATTATCTATTACTTAGAAGGATTGGGCCTAATACCCTTAGTCTTAAATACAGCAAAGCCCTACCAAGGTAGAGCTTCGCTTATTCTGCTTTAAATTAAAAATTATTTCGAGCTATCAGCAGACATCGTCGAAGCTGAGTCAGTGGCCATCGTTGTAGTATCAGTCGACATGGTAGCCGTTGCATCAACCCCGGCTTCTTCCGTTTTTGGTTTAGGCTGGCAGGCAGCAAATGTTAACAAGCTTCCAACAAACAGCAATGCAAGAACTTTTTTCATTATGTTAACGGTGTTTATTATTTTGAGTACAAATAAATTGGATTTGAATTTAGCTAATGACAGTTGCTAAATCATTATCAAACAGATAACCCTCTTCCGATACCCCGTATTCAATTAAGCGTTATCAACTAATCTATAGTTATTATCAGAGTTGCTCTTCACCCTGTTTCGGTGATCTCGACCGAAGCTTGTCATACATACCCGTACTACGAAAAGTAAGCAGTTTATGACCAAAATAATTAGCTAAGAAACTAAGGCCCATACCCACGACATGCGAACCTTTTTCGCGCCAGAAAGGAGAAAGTCCCGGAAAAAGCGGGTTAGCAATCCAGGATAATGTAAATTTAGAAACGTATACCTGCACGATTAGTGCCACTAAAGCAATAATCAAAAACTTGATGGCTTCGCGTCCGGTGTTACCCGTTTTGCCAGCTGAAAAAGCAAAGCGCTTGGTTGGTACGAAACTAACAACCGTTGCCGTTAAGTAACCTAAAAAAACGCTGGTAGCGAAATCAAAGTAATTTCTATAAAGTATCTGGGTGATAAAATTTACAGATGCACCTAAAAGCGCCGTTAAAAAAAACGAGAAAAAACTTTTATAATCTCTTGATTTCGGCTGTTGAATGCTGCTCACCTTCACTGAATTCACTTCTAAAATGCGGGCCATTTCACCTGGCATATCTATCTAAAAATCAAAAGTACACATTCAAAACTAAACAGATGAAGGCCAGCAGCCGATTACTGAGTATATGGACCGGGCTATTGTAAGAAAATGCTAAAAAAGCCCTTGTAGCAAGCCTGGCGCAATGCCTAATCCAATCGTAACTATTGTGGCCGCCAGCAGAACATAGCGGTAGAATGGTGCCACCCGGATCGGTTCAGTTACTCCGTCGCGGAAATACATGGCGATGATCACCCGAAAGTAGTAATAGATGCCAATAGCCGACATTAACACCGCAACAACCAACAGCCAGAATTGCCCTTTTTCGGCCGCCGTTGAGAACATGTAAAATTTGCCCCAGAAACCAGCTGTTAATGGAATACCCGCGAGCGAAAGCATGGAAACGGCCATGGCAAACCCCAACAGTGGATTCTGACGGGCCAGGCCGTTGAATGAATCGAAGCTCTCACCTGTCACTCCTACTCCCTCTCTGGTAATGGTTTGGCTATTGCGTTGCGCTACCAGCAGTAACACACCAAAGGCCGAGATAGTAGCCACGGAGTAGGCTAATGAATAAAAGACAATAGCCTGCTTTGATTGCGCCCCCAGCGAAGCCAGGCCTATAAGAAGGTAGCCCGCGTGTGAGATGCTGGAGTAGGCCATCATGCGTTTAAAGCTATTCTGATACACCGCCGTAACATTGCCTGCAATAAGCGTAATAGCCGTTATGACCGCCAAAATGACCCACCAAAACTGGTAAACGCCCACGAATGAAACAGATAGCAAGCGAAACAGAGCCGCAAAACCAGCGGTCTTCACTACAGTCGACATAAACGCGGTAAAAATCGAGGGAGCACCGTCATAAACGTCGGGTGTCCAGAAGTGAAATGGAGCCGCCGACACTTTAAACAGTAAGCCAATTAGCAACATCAGGAGACCCACGTAGAGCAGTAGTGAGAGGCCCGATTGCGGGTGAGCAGCATAATTCCCAATGCCCGCCAGTGTAAACGAGCCCGTAGCACCATAGAGCAAGGCCATGCCGAAAAGCATGATACCCGTAGTGAAAGCCCCCATCAGAAAGTATTTCAACGCGGCCTCGTTAGAACGTAAGTTTCGTTTGTCGCTGCCTGTGAGTATATACATGGCTACCGACAAAATCTCAACCCCCACAAAAAGCATAATCAGGTTCTGGAAACCGACCATCATAACCGCCCCTACCAGCGAAAACATGATCAGCCCGTAGTATTCAGCGGGCTGGGCTTCGTCATTTTCAATAAAATTACCCGACAGCGCTATCACTAGAAACGCCGAGCCTAGTATAATAGTGGTGAATACAATAGTCAGGTTATCAGTGCGCAGCATATCCCCAAAGTACAGGTACGTTTTGTTCCAATCCATAAAATTGGCGACGCCCGTAATCAGCAAAAACAGTAGCGCAGCAGGGAGCAAAAGCGTTTTCGACTTCAGGAAGCCAAGAAACAGCAGCACAATGCCAAAAACCGACAGGAGAACAATGGAAAGCATAGGTTACAGAACTAAATGTGTTACTTCATCGACACAGCTGTGGTGCCAATGTATTTCATGAGATTGACAACAGCCGGTTCAGTTGCTTTCAGAAAGGTGTTTGGATAGACCCCCATCCATATCACCATTACAGCCAATGGTACAAATACCAGGCTCTCAGATAGGGTCAGGTCGGCGAACGTACCTGTTCGGGACGACGTGGGGCCAAACATGCTTTTCTGGAACATACGGAGCATATAGACCGCGCCAAAAATGATAGTAAACCCGGCCGCTAAGCCCAGGTAATGATTAGACGTAAAGACGCCTTGCAGTAACAGAAATTCACCAATGAATCCGTTCTTAAGCGGCACTGCTACGCTTCCGAGCAGCATAATCATGAAATACA
>JAQBNX010000583.1 GCA_028288385.1 Spirosoma sp. | reverse complement strand
TAGTTTATGCGGCCCAGTAATGAAAGCAGCGTCCATTTTTGATATCCAGACCCAACCGTAGCCGCTGTATTGCCGCCAATATTGTCATAGCCTAATTGCGGAAACCGCAGTCCTGCTGCACTCGCCGTAAAGTTTTGGTTGGTAAACTGCTGGGTCTCCAGCACCGCCACGGCATTAATGGCGTGGTCGCCTACTTTAAGATCGTAATTGAGCGTATTGGTGTTTTGCAGGGTCAGGAGCTCGGCCGAATAGCGGCTGGCCGTTGGGTTGTTGTTAGACAGGCGCTTGCCGTTCAGATTCAGGTTTTGCTCATTCACGAAATTTACGGCGTATTGCAAATCGAGCGACAGTCCTTTAATGGGAAGTTTATAGTATAAACCGCCATTGATATTTAAACCGCTCCGATTGGCATCGACCGACTGGTCGTAGAGGTAGTCTAACGGATTGCGATACACCGAGCCGATTGGGTCGGTAAATGTCGGCTGGCCGTCGGCACCATAGGCTGGGGTTGTTGGTGCCCAGGCCAGTGCCTGCGTTATGGCGCCCCCATCGAGCGTATTGTGATTTAGGGACCGTGTACCCCAAAGATTAAACCGGAGCGAAAGTTTCTCATTTATCTGCGTATTCAGATTGGTGCGAAGAATGTACCGCTTAAAACCACTGTTGTTGACAATACCGTTCTGATTCACATAGTTACCGGAGATCAAAAACGTCGTTTTGTCGCTACCACCCGACAGCGTAATCTGGTGCTGCTGGCCACTGCCATGCCGGAACACCAGACTCTGCCAATCCGTCCCTCCGTTTTGTTTGAACTGCGCAACCTGCTCGTTGGTAAACGGCAAACCCGAACCAACAGCGGTAGCGCGGGCATTCACAATTTCGGCGAATTCGCCAGCGGGCAGGACGTCGTACCGTTTGATTACCTCCGACGTGCTAAACTGCCCTTCGTAGTTGACTTTAAGTCCTTTAGCTCCTTTCTTGGTCGTAATGATAACGACACCATTGGCCCCACGACTCCCGTAAATAGACGTAGAAGCGGCATCCTTCAGGACCTGAATGGTTTCAATATCATTGGGGTTGACGAAGCTAAAATTGGCCCCAACAAACCCATCGACAACGTACAGAGGATCGTTGTTACCCAGTACTGAGTTAGCGCCCCGAATCCGGATTCGAGCATCGCCACCGGGCGCTCCGTTGGTCTGGGTTACCTGCACGCCTGCTGCGCGCCCCTGCAGGACCTGGTCCAGCCGCGTGACGGGCTGCTGCGCAAATTCTTTTGTTGAAATAGCCGTTAGAGCGCCCGTTACGTCACTTTTGCGCTGTGTTCCATACCCAACGACAACAACCTCGTTCAGCGTTTTCAAATCCTCCGCCAACTGAATAGTGATTACAGAGCGCCCATCTATAGAAACCGTTTGGCTGACGTAGCCAATGTTGGAAAATACTAAAGAAGCAGTTCCCGCTGCGTTCAGCGAAAAGTTTCCAGTGGCGTCGGTGGCCGTTCCTACCGACGTGCCACTTACTTGCACGTTTACGCCGGGAAGACCCTCATTATTGGGGCCAGTTACCCGTCCGGTTATTCGGCTGCTTTGGGCAAACGCGTAGCTCTGGCCAAGCAGTAGGAGTAGGACAAAGAATCTTATAAAGTTTTTCATATTTATAGTTGTAAGGAATAAGGGAAGATCAATTTCACTTGTTGACTACCAATCCACTACCGACCCGTCGAGTGCATTGTACGACTCAGGATTTTTCCAGTCGTGGCCAATCTTATCCTTCATCAGGGCTTCGTCCAGTTCTACGCCCAGCCCCGGTCCTTTGGGTATCATGACGGTACCATCTTTCTGCAGCTTGAAGGGATTTTTCAAGTAGCCTTCGCCCAGGCTGACCTGTTCCTGCACCAGGAAGTTAGGCACGCTGGCCGCCAGATTCAACCCAACCGCCAGCGAGATAGGCCCCATGGGGTTGTGCGGTGCTATCGGCACATAATACGCTTCGGCCATGCCTGCGATAAGCCGCCCTTCGGTGATGCCGCCCGCGTGGCAGAGGTCGGGCTGAACGATGCTGGCCGCTCCTTTTTCGAGAATTTCGCGGAATCCCCACTTTGTAAAAATGCGTTCGCCGGTGGCAATGGGCAGATGAGTGCCCCGGGCAATGTCGACCATCGTATCCACGTTCTGCGCCTGGCACGGCTCCTCCACAAACATGGGCTTGTATGGTTCCAATTCTTTGATCAGTACCTTGGCCAGTTGTGGCGAGATGGCCCCGTGGAAGTCAATGGCGATATCCATGTCGAGGCCACCGGCTTCCCGCAACGACGCGAAATTGTCGATGGCATACTTAACGAATTGCGGATTTTCGACAATGTTGGCCGGGTTCTTTTTGGCAACCCCTGTTTTGATGACTGTATACCCTTCGGCCTTTCGTTTTTTCATGTCTTCGGCATTAGCCGCGCGGCCATACACCCGAACGCGGTCGCGGGTGGGGCCGCCCAGGAGTTCGTAGACCGGCACATTTAGCAGCTTGCCTTTTATGTCCCACAGGGCATGGTCGATGCCGCTCAGCGCGGAGGTCAGGATAGGGCCACCCCGGTAAAAGGCATGGCGGTAAATGGCCTGCCAGTGGTGTACAACAGCGCGGGGGTCTTTCCCAATCAAATACGGCTCCACTTCCTTAATGGCCGTCTGGATGGTCAGCGCCCGCCCTTCGAGCAGGGGCTCGCCTAGTCCGTAAACGCCGACATCGGTGTGAATCTTCAGGAAGATCCAGCGTGGTTTGACCAGGAAGGTTTCCAGTTTGGTAATTTTTACTTTACTGTAATCCCTAAATGGAGCGGGGTTTTGGGCATATGACGTGCCGGGCAGGGCCAGGCTACTCATGCCGGCCACACCCAGCACCGACTGAATGGCCGAGCGCCGGGAAAGTTTGGAAGATTTCATCAGTGGTTTAGGGGTGAAGGTTTGAGGTTTGTAGATTGAGTTTGAGGTTTGTTGTTGCGGTTCACCACCTGGACTGACGCGGAGTCACCGCAACAATAAACCTCAATCTAGTCTATGGCCTGATCAGCGTGCCATCCATTTTTCGTACCTGCCAGTTAGATTTGGTACCGATGGGGTACTTGGCGGCTTCTTTCTCGTTGATATCCACACCCAGGCCCGGCACTTCATTGACCGACATATAACCTTTGTTCATGGTGGGGCAACCGCTGAAGACTTCCTGCATTTTGTCGGAGAAACTGACGGCTTCCTGAATACCAAAGTTCCAGACGGCCAGGTCGATGTGAGCATGGGCCGAGTGTCCCACCGGCGATACGTCGCCGGGACCATGCCAGGCCGTGCGAATGTTGAAGAACTCACCCAGTCGGGCTATTTTCATGGCGGGCGTAATCCCGCCAATCTGCGAAACGTGAATCCGGATGAAATCGAACAGGCGGTTGACCATAGGCTCTTTAAACTCGTTAATGTTGTTGAACAACTCTCCCATCGCGATGGGTACAGAGGTCGATTGACGTAGTTGTTTGAACCATTCCATGTTTTCGGGAGAGAAGGGGTCTTCGACGAAAAAAGGCCGGTAGTCTTCCAGCTTCTTGATCATGTTGATCGCTTCCATGGGCTGTACCCGCTCGTGAATGTCGTGGAGCAATTCAATTTCGTCGCCACAGGCTTTTCGGACCACCTCAAACATCTTCGGTACCGATTTTAGGTAGAGCGGTACGTTCATGTAGCTGTCGGTTTCACCCCCAAAGTTGGCCGCTTTGAAGTCGGGTTTGTCGGCGGTGGCCCCAACGGCTCCGTAGCCACCCTGCTGAATACGGATGTGCCGGAAACCGCGCTCCATAATCCGCTTCACATCCTCGGCAACGGCTTCGGGTGTGTTGCCGTTCGCATGGGTGTAGCACGGAACAGCAAAGCGGGACTTACCACCCAGCAACTGATAGACGGGCATGTTGGCGCGTTTGCCTTTAATATCCCACAAGGCCTGGTCCAGCCCGCTGAGGCCGTTGTTCAGTACGGGTCCGTTGCGCCAGTACGAACTGACATACGCCCCATTCCATATGTCCTCGATGTTGTCTACATCCTTACCCACGCAGAAGTCGTTGAGGTAGGAGTTGATGGCAGTCACCACGGCAACGGCCCGTTGAGTAAATGTAGCGCAGCCCAGACCGTATAGTCCTGGTTCAGTAGTTTCTACCTTAACCACAATCAGGTTAGAACCTTGTGGGGCGGTGGCAATGGCTTTCACGCTTTTAATCTTGACCGGAGCCAGCCCTTTGGCGTATTGGGGCGTACCTTGTTGTTCACGGGCTTCGGCAGTAGAGATGCCGCCAAACAGGCCCAGCACCCCGGCCGATGAGCCGAGGCCCAGCATTTTTAACGTATCACGACGACTTTGATCAGGTTTGTTCATGCGTTTGGTTTATAGACTCTGTTAAGTGTTTAAAACAATGGGAGGGTCGCTGGGCTTATTTTTTATCCCACCATACCCGCGTGTCGAGGGTGTTTGGGCCCTGGCGGGCGATGGCTTCGTTCAATTTCGCTGAGTTAATGACAATCTCACTATCAGGATAAGGCATGCGTCGGATAAAATCGCCCTTCACCTCAGAGCCGGGATATGGGTTTTTCGTCAACGCCGGAAAGCCGCTGCGCCGAAAATTGGCAAAGGCCTCCGTACCGTCCAGAAACGAGGCTACCCAATACTGCGTGTTGATTTGTTCAAGGGCTTTACTGCTGTCGAACGGGTGCGCATCCAAGTAGGCTTTGATAGCTGTTTCAGCAATGGGCGCCCCGTATTGGGCCATCTGCTCGAGATTGGCCCGGACACCCTTGGTGAAGTAATCGGCCGCCGTACCCGATACCCATCCACGAACGGCCGCTTCAGCCAGCAGCAACTGAACCTGCGCGTACGTAATGTGGAATTCGGGTGCGTCTAGTTTAAGCACCGTGTTGAGATTCACCTGCGAATAATCCCACAGGCTGGCAACGTTATTTTGCCCAAAGGTTTGGGCAATCGTTACGTCATTGTACCCCATAGGCATACCTATTTGCACAGCTGGGTCAGACGAAGTCCGTGCGGCTACTTGTTCCT
>JAQBNX010000599.1 GCA_028288385.1 Spirosoma sp. | reverse complement strand
ATGCTGTAAGCAGCTCTGCCCTGTAGCCTACCAAAGTGAGTTTGGTAGGCTACAGGGCAGCGCTGCTTAACATCTGATGTTATTGGCCGAACAGATCACCTGTTTTAAAAGGCGGCACAATACCCAGGTGTAAATATGCTTTCTCGGTAGCCTCGCGGCCCCGCGATGTGCGTTTCAGGAAACCTTCCTTGATCAAAAACGGCTCGTACACTTCTTCAATCGTTTCTGACTCTTCGCCACAGGCAGTAGCAATGGTTGTCAGACCCACGGGACCTCCTTTAAACTTCTCGATTATTGTGGATAGTATCCGGTTGTCCATATCATCCAGACCGTTCTGATCGACTTCCAGAGCGCTAAGGGCAATCTCGGCAATATCGACATTGATATAACCATTGCCCTTCACCTGCGCAAAATCGCGGGTACGGCGCAGCAGGTTGTTGGCAATACGCGGAGTACCACGGCTTCGTCGGGCAATCTCGTAAGCTCCCAGCTCGTCGATAGCCGTACCCAAGATTGCAGCTGATCGTTGAACAATGCTCGTCAGCAATTCGGCATCGTAGTACTCTAATCGACAACTGATGCCAAACCGGGCCCGCAGGGGCGACGTTAGCATACCGGCACGGGTAGTAGCACCAATTAGCGTAAATGGGTTTAACTTAATCTGAACCGTGCGGGCATTGGGACCCGAATCGAGCATTATGTCGATCTTATAGTCTTCCATAGCCGAGTACAGATACTCCTCCACAACGGGATTGAGCCGGTGAATCTCGTCAATGAACAAAACATCGTTGGGCTGGAGGTTCGTGAGTAGCCCGGCGAGGTCACTGGGTTTGTCCAAAACTGGCCCGGACGTCATTTTGATGTTGGCATTAAGCTCATTGGCAATGATGTGCGACAGGGTCGTTTTGCCCAAACCTGGTGGGCCATGTAGCAGCACATGATCCAGTGCATCGCCCCGTTGCATGGCCGCCCTGACAAATACTTCGAGGTTATCGAGTACTTTGGCCTGCCCCGTAAAATCGGCGAACGAAAGTGGCCGGAGTGCCCGTTCGATCTCTTTGTCGGTGGCGGTCATTCCTTCACCAGAGCCTTTTAAAAATTCGTTTCGCATAATTTCTAATTGACGCAAAATCTCGCTTCAGCGCCCAAAAAGGGGCTTGTCAGGCAAAATCGCTTACGTCAAATTTACGAAAAAAATGGCAAAAAAGCACTACCGAATTAACAGAACAGACCCCCGTTTTACGACTCGTTCCCGATCCGGAAACGACTCACTTTTAAAGCTCACTACGTAGGGATACAGCATGGACGGATAAGCGACTCCCCGGTAAGTACCGTCCCACCTTTGATCTGGATTGGTACTCACAAAAATCAATTCGCCCCATCGGTTGTAAATCCTGAACTCATAGTCGGATACGTAGGCCGCAAATACCTGCAGAACGTCGTTCAGTCCATCGTTGTTGGGCGTGAATGCATCCGGAATGCTTACTCTAGGCTCACATAGATTGACAACCAGGGCCGCTGCCGTAGCTGTACAACCCCGTGGGTCCGTCACCTGAACCTGGTAACTGCCAATTGCATCTACCGTAATAGTACCAGTTGTTTCGGGCCTGCCAATCCACCTGTAAGCCAGATTCCCGGGTCCGTTAGCAACAAGCTGCGCTTTACCATTATCGCCGAGGCAAAGCGATGCTTCCTTGGTTAAATTAAAGGCGGGGGGCAGTGGTGGGTTTAGGGTAAATGACGTATCTGCTTTGCAGGCATACACCGAATCTGTTACCTGAACCTTATATGTACCCTGGGCAAGCGATGTTTGTCGGCTGCTTGTGCCTGTCAGCAAGCCACCTTCCGGCCGTGTCCAGATATAAGAATACACACCAGTAGGGTTGGGTAGAAGCGTAATGGTACCATCGGCCGAGGTACAGGCAGTAGGGCTGGTTGTTGTTGCCCGCAAATTGATTTTAGGCAGTTCCCGTACCTGAATGGTGTCGGAGTTTTCGCAGCCAGACGGATTTTTGGCCGAAACCGTATACGTACCGGCCGCTGACACGCTCGTTGTGCGGTCCGTACTGCCGTTGCTCCACGAAAAGCTGGTCCAGGTTCGCTGCGGTACGGTTAAGTTGATTGTTGAGCGATAACAAACAAGCGTATCAGGACCTAAGTCGAGAGAAGGTATAGGCTTAATCTGTACCTCAATAGTGTCGCTCTTGAAACAACCCCCGTTAGCTGCTATGCCCACGACCTGATAAAAACCCGGGCGCACAAGGTTGAGGGTCTTTTGCCTGCTGACTAACCGTCCATTGACAACCCAGACATAGACTTTGGCTTCGACTTTTATATCCAGTGTAAGCCCTTTTTTATTGCAAATGGCCGTATCCCCTCCTAGTTTGATGTCGGGGGGCGTTTCTACAATGGTCAGCGTATCTTTAATCAAGGTGTCTTTACAGATACCGCCTGCACTGGTCTTTGTGATTATATGCAGACTGACAAAGTACTGGCCCGGCTTTGTATAGGTATGTGTAATGGGCTGCGTAGCAGTTGTTGATCTTGGCCGGCTGCCATCGCCAAAATCAAGCGTGTAGGCTTCTTTGAGCTTGGGGCAGTTGGGGCTAATCTGAAAGACGGTTGGCTGGTTGGCACACGTATCGCCATAGGCAAGTCCGGGTCCGCTGGAGTTATCATTGAAGTTTGCCACCAAGTTCGGTAGTCCTAACTGGCTGGTCTTGCCACCCAGTGTTTGGCCGCCCGGGTTAAAGCGCAGGCTATCGAGCAGGCCTCCATTGGGATTTTCGATGGTCCCGAGCGTACTACTGCCTTTAATGGCTACGTAGAGCCGTCCATCTGGCCCAACCTGAATTGACCCATACTGCCTTGTACTGCTGCTGTCGACTACGGTTCGGGACTGGGTCAGCAACGAATCGCCCGTTTGGTTCAAGTCATATTTTACGATGTAGGACGATCCTTTCTGGCTACCGTCCGTATTGGTGTCAGCCAGCATCGTTACGTACAGGCTTTTACCATCCGGCGAGAACTCGGCACCGTAGGCTTTTGGAGGGGCGGTTCCTAACTGAAGCGTTCGGTTGAAGGTCATTTTGCCAGTCGAGTCATTGAAGGTGTATAGATCGACCGAGTTCTTGGGCGGACCGGGAATGACCACCGCCATCGGGCGGTTGCCTTTGTTACCCCCGGTCGTATCGGCTGGCCCAATCTTGATGTAGCCTTCAGCCTGCTGGAGAGAATCTATTTTTTGGCCTCCTGCATACGTAGTTAAACCTGGAGCTTCGTCTCGGGTCAGGTGGCGAATCTCAAATTTATTCGTACCGAACACGCGCGTGATCACCCAGTAGGTTGAGTCCCGGTCGTTACGAACCGACGTCGACTGCTCAGTACCCTGGGTAGATATCGGAAAGTTCTTTTGGACAATAGCCCCCTTGCCTCCGTTCTGACGCATGTCGACCACACTATAGCTCAAGACTTTCTTACCGCGAATCTCGGACGTAGTATACACGTAGTACAGGTATTCGCAGCCCCGGCATGTGGGCTTGGGCACAATGAGTGCCGACTGCGTAGAACGTTTATTGCCGCCGAGTGGTATGGGCGTGGCAGTAGCTGCCGAGTCACGCGGGTCGAGCGACTTCAGTGGCTTGCCGTCTTTATCGAAAATAGTGATTCCGTCCGTATAAAATAGCAGGACTCCTTTCGTGTTAGCAATGGATGACGAACCCTCAATGGTACTTAAGTTAGCATCGGTGATGGGTTTTGGCGTGCCGCCCCCGCTGAAGTCCAAGCCCGCGTTTTGTCCGAAATACCATTTTACTCCCTGCGATTGTTTTTGTTCGCCACAAACATCCACATTGATCCTGTCCTGGTAGGAGCATCCATTCGGGTCGATGGCTTCGACTGAGTAACAACCTGAACTATCGACCTGGATGGATCGGGTTGTATCGCCTTTGGGGTACCATAAAAATTTAAGCCCCGACGGGGGTGGACCATTGGCATAGGGGTCGAGGGTTATTTTCTCTCCTTTACAGATGGTTGTGTCTGTCCGCCACCGCAAAAAGGGTTGTGGGCTTGGAAAGATGTTCACCTTCCGCGTTACGGTAGTATCGCGCCCGTTGAGGGAGCGGGTAAGGGAAATAGTATACACGCCTGGTTGTGCATACCCATGTTGCACGACAGAGTCTTTCGTAATGCCAGGAGTGTTGTCGCCAAAGTCCCAGCGACGATTGATAACATTACGAGCCGTATCAATTAAGGTCAATGGCGCTGTTTTACAATCCTGGTCGGCCGCACAGGCTTTACCACTTACCTGAAACGACGGTACCGGAGAAAGGGACTTCGGTTTTGACTGCGCCTGAAGTACGGACGTACCAGCCACCAGTAGCAGCAGCGCCCAAAGCCCAACAAAACGTTTGTGAATACTAGAAATTAACATGAAGAAATGCTGACTATGCCGGGCCCGCTCAAATTCATCTCTCAACATAACAGACAACAGGCGCATTACGTTAGTATAAACGAATCGCCCTCGTTAAAATTTTATCGTTACACAACCCGCAAGGACCATAAAACCACCTAACTTTATGGGTAAGCCAAGTCTACTGCTGCATCCGTTTTTTGCCCATTGGCGTACGGAACGAGCTGGCCTGATCTTTGCTCCATGTCGCCGTTATGAGTAAGTCTTATTTACTGATGTTTCTGGCCCTCACGGTAAGCCGTCTGGCCTTCGCTCAAGATCCTCAGTTTACGCAATTTTATGCAGCCCCGCAGTATTTGAACCCGGCCTTTGCCGGCACTGCACTGGCCCCGCGCATTACCGCCAACTACCGGAATCAATGGCCGGCTATCACTAATTACGTCACA
>JAQBNX010000562.1 GCA_028288385.1 Spirosoma sp. | reverse complement strand
CGTATTTGGTTCGTAGGGCAACACCTGAACGCCCCAGTACAGACCCAGTGTATTACGTAACTGGGCGTCGTTCGAGAACACGAACAAATCGGCTTTGGGGCGGTGGTGCGAAAGCCGAACGGCCGTGTAGCCTGAGTTAGTGATGCCAATAACAGCCTTGGCTTTTGTGTCGCGTGCCAGTCGGCAGGCGCTCATCACGACGTTGTCATTAATGGCGTTCTCGGATGGGTGCTCGTTTACCTGCGCGTGGTATCGGTAATAGATTTTATCTGTAGTGGTTTCCACCTGCCGAATTGTGTTGGCCATGGCCTCTACTGACAGAATTGGGTACTTACCCGACGCTGTTTCGGCGCTAAGCATCACGGCGTCGGCACCATCCATCACGGAGTTGGCAATGTCGTTGATTTCGGCGCGGGTGGGACGGGGCGCATCAATCATACTTTCGAGCATCTGAGTCGCCACAATCACGGGCTTGGCTGCCCGGTTACACTTTTCCACCAGCATCTTCTGAATCATCGGGACCTCCTCAGCCGGCAGTTCAACGCCAAGGTCACCCCGCGCCACCATCAGCCCATCGGTAGCGGCAATGATTTCGTCAATATTGACAATGGCTTCTGGCTTTTCGATTTTGGCGATGACCCGGCAGTTCTTACCCTTTGACCGGATGTATTCTTTGATTTCGAGAATCTCGGACGCTTCGCGCACGAAAGAGAGTGCGATCCATTCGGCATTATTTTCGAGACCAAATTCGAGGTCAGCCCAATCTTTTTCGGTCACGGCCGGCATGGATACCTTCGTGTTGGGCAGGTTGACGCCTTTTTTGGATTTCATTAATCCACCATACACGACTTCCGTAACGACGTCGGTGCCTTCTTTGCCAACCACCCGTACTTCGAGCTTGCCATCGTCCATCAGGATACGCTCGCCCGGGTGCACGTCGCGGTACATGTCTTTATACGGAGTACTAACCCGTTCGGCCGTTCCGATGATGTCGTCGTTGGTGAAAATAAGCTGACTACCTGCCACCAGCATAACGCCGTCCTTTTCGGCTACGTTACCAATCCTGATCTTTGGCCCCTGCAAGTCCTGGAGTACGCACAGGTTAAGGTTGAACTCCTTATTAATTTCGCGAATGCGGTTGAGCCGCATGAGGTGATCTTCGTGGGTGCCGTGAGAAAAATTGAGCCGGAAGACGTTTACGCCCGCCGTGGCCAATGCCAGCAATTGTTCTTTCGTTTCGGAGGCCGGGCCAATGGTAGCCACGATCTTGGTTTTTTTGGACATGAGGGCTTGGTAAAATTGGGCAAAACGGCCATAGCCGCTGCAAAAATAACTGGTCGGCCTTATAAACAGTGGGGTTTTCAAAAAATTACGGGTAGTATGCGCTAGTTGGCTGTCAGGTCTGGATTACATCGCTGAATGGCTTTGATAAGTTAGGCGCTGGCTAACAATCTTGTGCTGGTCTGCCTTTAAATTAGCTAAACCCGCTCTCAACCTGTTTTTTTGCACTCGACCAGTAGCGGCCTGCCGCCAATGTGCATCGGCCGACGGGTTGGAATGGATGTACTGGATCCGTTGGGCCGTCAGCGTGTTGGTAGTTCAGTATAAAATGGCCCGTTCGTACCTAGTTGACTACTATGCAACTCAAAGATCTTCTTTATAGAATCCCGCTGCTGGCTACGGCTGGCAGCATGAACACGGACATTACCAGCCTGACGATGGACTCGCGAAAAGCAGGCCCTGGCAGTTTGTTCGTGGCTGTTCGCGGCACCGTCACCGATGGACATAACTTCATTGAAACGGCTGTTCAACAGGGTGCCGTGGCTGTTTTGTGCGAGGAGCTACCTAAGCATACCGACCCTGCCGTGGCTTATGTGCAGGTAGAGAATCCGGCGCGGGCCCTCGGTTTTGCTGCCGCCACCCTGTATGAGAAACCGTCGCAAAAACTCAAACTTATTGGCGTAACGGGTACCAACGGCAAGACCTCTGTCGCTACGTTGTTGTTCCGGTTATTTCGGGCACTTGGCTATCGGTGCGGCTTACTTTCGACAGTGCAGAATCAGATCAACGATCAGGTGATTGCGGCTACCCATACCACTCCCGACGCCATCACGATCAATCAACTGCTGACCCAGATGTTGACTCATGGCTGTACGCACGTATTCATGGAGGTCAGTTCCCACGCGGTAGTGCAGGAGCGTATTACAGGCCTAACGTTTGCAGGTGGCATCTTTACCAATATTACCCACGACCACCTCGATTTTCACCAGACATTCGATAATTACATTCGGGCCAAGAAAGGCTTTTTTGACCAACTTCCGGCATCGGCCTTCGCGCTAACAAACATTGATGATAAACGCGGTCTGGTTATGCTCCAGAATACAGCCGCACGCAAAGAGACGTACTCGCTTCTGACGCTGGCGACGTTTAAAGGCAAGATTATTGCCGACAGTTTGTTTGGCCTGAATATGCTCGTGGATGGCCAGGAAGTATGGTTCAAACTTATAGGCCGCTTCAATGGCTACAATCTGCTGAGCGTTTATGGAACGGCCATGCTGCTGGGTGAAGACCCAGCTGATGTGCTAACCCTGCTATCGGGCATTACGCCCCCACCTGGTCGCTTTGAGCAGGTCGTATCACCCAATAGCATTGTGGGTATTGTTGATTATGCCCACACGCCCGACGCCCTGCAAAATGTACTCGAGACCATCAATGGACTGCGGCAGGCCGACGAGCAGGATCATATGCCGCAAATTATTACGGTTGTTGGCTGCGGGGGCAACCGTGATATGGCCAAGCGGCCAATTATGGCTGACATTGCATGCCGGTTTAGCAACCGCGTTATTCTAACGTCTGACAACCCCCGCCACGAAGACCCGATGGCTATTCTGGCGCAAATGCAGGCTGGTGTCTCGCCCGTTGACATAAAAAAGACCCTGGTGATCGAAGACCGACGCGAGGCCATTCGGCAGGCCGTAGCCATGGCTCAGCCCAACGATATTATTCTGGTGGCAGGAAAAGGCCACGAAACGTACCAGGACGTTGCCGGCATAAAGTATGAGTTTGACGACCGGGCGGTACTGCGGGAATCATTTTCGACACTAGAAAGCCTGAATGAGTAAAAGAGGAAATACTTTTGCAACAGGCACCGTATATGTAACACGTCTTCAACCAGTATCTCATACCAGTATCGCTCATCCACTCTTTTGCTATTTGTAGATGCTTTATTACCTATTCCAGTTTCTCGACGAACGTTATAATTTTCCCGGTGCGGGGGTTTTCCAATACATTTCATTTCGGGCACTGGGGGCCGTCGTAACGTCGCTGTTAGTGGCCGCTGTATTTGGCCGGCGAATTATTGATACACTCCGTAACCTCCAGATCGGTGAGGCCATACGCGATCTGGGGCTGGAAGGACAAATGCAAAAGCGCGGTACGCCAACGATGGGTGGCTTCATTATCCTGGCGTCGCTGCTGATTCCCGCCCTGTTATTTGCCAAATTATCCAATGTCTACGTCATTCTGGCGCTCGTCTCTACGGTCTGGACCGGTCTCATCGGTTTTCTGGACGATTACATTAAAGTATTCAAGAAGAACAAGGAAGGACTTGCCGGCTGGTTCAAGGTCATCGGACAGGTTGGCCTGGGGCTTATTGTTGGCCTGACACTGTATTTCAGCGAGTATGTGAAAATAAGAAAATATGCGCCCCGCCTGCTCAGTACGTCGAATGTGCCGGATGTTTATCAAGACATAAAATCGACGCTGACGACGGTTCCATTTCTCAAAAACAACGAATTTGATTATAGCTCGCTGCTGTTCGGGTTTCTGCCGGATAACTACACCTGGATAATTTACGTAGTGATTTGTATTTTCATCATTACGGCTGTTTCGAACGGGGCCAACATCACCGATGGCATTGACGGACTGGCGGCTGGTACATCGGTCATTATTGGTCTAACGATTGGTGTGCTGGCCTATCTTTCGGGTAACAAGGTGTTTTCGCAGTATCTAAACATCATGTACATTCCGAATGCGGGCGAACTCGTCATTTTCTGTGCCGCTTTTGTAGGGGCCTGCGTGGGATTCCTTTGGTACAACTCTTACCCGGCACAGGTATTCATGGGTGACACAGGCAGTCTTATGCTGGGGGGCGTCATTGCCGTGCTGTTTCTGGCCATTCGCAAAGAGTTAATGATTCCTATCATCTGTGGCATTTTTCTGGTTGAACTGGTATCGGTGATTATGCAGGTTAGCTATTTTAAATACACGAAACGAAAATTTGGGGAGGGCAGGCGAATATTCCTGATGTCGCCCCTGCACCACCACTTCCAGAAGAAAGGATACCACGAGGCCAAACTGGTAACCCGTTTCTGGATTGTGGGGATTATTCTGGCAGTGCTCGCCCTCGCTACGCTCAAACTGCGGTAAGCATGTGGAGAATGGAGTAAGTAGTACATACGACAAAGGCCCCCGCCACTGGCAGGGGCCTTTGTCGTAATAGTAGCCGTAAATACGTTAAGTTATCTCGGATTTTTGATAACGGCACCTGAAGTCGCCGGGTTATATTTCAATTCATTATCCGGCACATCCCAATAATCAAGGAAGTTGTAGTTGATGGTGGCATTGGTATTTACTTTACCAACCCGGTCCAGCACCACGGCTTCTTTACGGCCACCGCCTTTCGCTACGTCGTCAACGATACCCATCCGGCGGGCATCATAGAACGACAGACCACGTAACGCCAACCCTACCCGGCGTTCCCGGCGTAGTTCTTCTTTGGCATCGGCCAGGCCAAGGCCAGACAGGGCTGCCAGACCGGCTCCCTGGTAGGTCCGAACGACATCAATGGATTTTAAGCCACCCGCAATATCGCCGGTGTTGAGTTTGGCTTCGGCTTTTATGAGTTCGTTCTCTTCGTATGAGCCAGCAATGTACAGTTCTGTAGCACCCGCCGACCGATTGCTGATAACGGTCACCCCTGGCAGCCCTTTGCCGCCATCAACCAGCGACCAGCGCGTGTTGAATGAATTACCCCGGTCGCTGTTGCCAATCCAGGGATTGGCGAGTTGCGTGAAGTTGTTGGCCAGCCGCTTGTCGCCCGCTTTGAAATCCTGAATCAGGCGCTCACTAATTTTATACGTAATTCCCTTGCCCGGATCGCCGGTAGCTTTGGCAGCCACCGTACCGGCCGTTGCCGACAGCAGGTCGGCGTTTTCGTTCGAGCGGCCTGTAAACACGTTGTCTGCCTCCTGAATACCGTCGTTGGCGAGGACCAGAATTTGTCCCCACTGAGCAGGCGTCATGGCGCTGGTGCGGGTGTTGACCAGGATGTTACGGGCCTTGAGGGTATTGATTTGTCGTTTGAACATGGCCACTGTCGGAACACGCCCTTTTCCTACTTGATTAAAGCTTGGAATAAGACGACCCATTACCGAGCTGTAATCATCGAGGCTGGTGGCGGCTGTCAGCGCAGTAGTGGCTTTGTCCAGGTTGGCATTCGACTCATCAATAATCTTATCGTGAATCACGTAATCTCCGTTGGTTCCATTCGTCGAGTTATTAATAATACCGGCGTAGTAGATAGAGCCAATGCGGGCGTAAGCAAATCCTTTCCACCAGTAAGCCCAGGCCAGCAACGTATTTTTCTTGGTGGCTGCATCGCCAGAGAATTTAGTCTGATTGGCCAGTTCGATCACTTTGTTCATTGCTCCGTTGAGGCTATACATATACGTCCACTCCCAGTACAGCGGGTTATTACCAGCGTTGGCGTTCTGGTTGATATCGCGGATGAGCTGCACTTGCTGATTAGGTGAGTTGGGATTTGCCACCTTGGTTCCATCGTCTAAGATCACTACATCCGGCGCCCCAATTTGATTGACGTACTGGTTGGCTGCTTCAACGCCAATCTCATCGCCCATAACCTCGTTGTAACCATATACCTG
>JAQBNX010000596.1 GCA_028288385.1 Spirosoma sp. | reverse complement strand
CGTCCGCCGAACGTAGCGGAGAACAGCAAGTTTTGACGTTTGGAGGGTATAACTTCAAGAATTGACCGAATCTGGGGCATAAATCCCATGTCCATCATCTTATCGGCTTCATCCATCACCATCGTTCGGATTTCTTTGAGCACGATTTCACCCGATCGGTAAAGGTCCATCAGCCGGCCGGGCGTAGCTACGATAATATCGACGCCCTGGCGCAATGCTTCTATCTGGGATTTAGGGCCAAGCCCACCGTAAAGGGCCAGGTGCCGCAGGTCTGTATATTTAGCTAACTGGCTAAGGGCTTCGTTAATTTGCATTACCAGTTCGCGTGTAGGCGCCAGGATCAATGCACGCGGGTTGTGCCCTTGCGCATACTTCACTTTCATCAGTAGAGGCAACAAGTAAGCCGCTGTTTTGCCAGTACCAGTTTGCGCAATACCCAGCACGTCGTGATTACCCAGGCTTAGCGGAATAGTTTTCTGCTGAATGGGCGTGGGTTCCGTATAACCGGCTTCGGCAATGGCATTGAGCAACTGCCTGTTCAAATCAAACTGCTCGAAAGAGGTAATTTCCATAGAAGTCTGGGCCAATCGGGGAATTGTCCCTGTTATTAGTCGTCCGGGGTTAATCCCTAATTGGTCTAGCCGTTAAAACCGTTTTAACACCCGTTCCACGCCACTAACGTAGCCAGAGCCAAACAGATTCACGTGAACCAGCAATGGATAGAGATTGTAGATGGCTACGCGCTCTTCAAAACTTTCCTGAAGCGGAAAGGCTTCGTCATACGCATCATAGAATCGCTGATCGAAACCACCAAACAGGCGCGTGTGGGCCAGGTCGGCCTCGCGAAAGCCAAAATATACGGCCGGGTCAATCAGCGCGGGCTGGCCCTGTTCGGTAACCATCACGTTACCCGACCACAAATCCCCGTGTAACAGAGCCGGGCGTTCGTTAGGAATCAGGTCGGGCAGCCGGTTGCGTAGTCGGAACAAGGCATCATACAGACTCTTTGAAAGCAGTCCTTTGTACAGCGCCATTCCTGCCTGCGGCAGCAGCCGGTTTTCAAAGAAGAAATCGATTCCATTGGTAGAAGGTGTGTTTATTTGTGGTAACGACCCAATGTAATTTAGGAAATGAAGGCCGAACACAGGTTGCGTGTGGGAGTGCAGCGCAGCCAGCGATTGACCCAGGGCTTCCCAATAATTCGGGCTGGGAGAGCTGGACTCTATATAATCGAGAATCAGGTATGACTTGTCCAAATGGCGGCCAAAGCCAATTACGGACGGAACGTGTAGCGCATCAGTTTGGCGGAGTAGGTCAAGCCCTTTAGCTTCGGCCTCAAACATGTCCAGGTTGTCCATGGAATACTGAGTAGCATGATTCCATTTAACAAAAAATACCCCTTCGGACGTAAACACCTGGGCTGCCGTGCTGATGTCGCCCCCGGACAGAAACTGGGTTTCAATAACCTCGACTGGTTGTCCCAGAGCTAAAAATAGAACGCTCTCAAAAAAAGAAAACTGCTCGTCCCCCCAAAACTCCATGTGGTCGCTTACGTTCGCCTGAACGTTTGTAATAGATTAAATACTTTTGTCCGACCCTCCGCTCTACCATGAATCAACAAATTCAGCACCTGTACACCATTGCCCGCAAACCCGAACGCCGAATTATTGGCCTGATGTCGGGTACTTCACTCGACGGTCTCGATGTAGCCCTTTGCCGTCTGTCGGGTAGTGGACCCCAGACAAACGTAGTACTTGAACGATTCAGGACGGTGCCGTATGCTGACGATCTGAAAGACGAGATTCGGACCATCTGTGCCAAAAGAGAAATCGAATTCGAGCGGCTTTGTTTATTGAATCCCTACATTGGGCAGCTGCATGGCCACATGGTACTTGATAGTTTGCGGTTGTGGGGCGTGCAGTCGGTCGATGTTGACGTTGTGGCCAGTCATGGTCAAACTGTTTACCATGCTCCGCAACGTCAGCACGGACACGACAAATTTCCTAACGCTACACTCCAGATTGGCGATGGCGACCACGTAGCAGCCACCACCGGGATTATCACGCTAAGCGACTTTCGGCAAAAACATATTGCACTTGGAGGAGAGGGTGCTCCCCTGGCGGTATATGGTGACTATTTTATGTTTTCGAAGGCTGGTGAAAACCGCATCTTACTAAATATGGGGGGTATTGCCAATTTTACGTATCTGCCCGCTAGCCAGGACGCCGGCACTGTTTTCACTACCGACACCGGACCGGGCAATACGTTGATGGATGCCTATGCCCGGCGGCTCCTGAACAAGCCTTATGACGAAAATGGGCGACTTGCCGCCAGTGGTCACCCGAATGCCGATTTGCTCGGTGCACTCCTGAACAACCCGTTTTTTACGCTTTCGTTTCCCAAAACTACCGGTCCGGAGGTGTTTAACGTAGCGTACGTAGAAGAAGCGCAGTTAGTCAGCCAAACAACCAACATTAGCCCCGCCAACCTCATGGCTACGCTCGTTCAGTTCAGCGCCGAAACGATCGCACAGGCTATTAGCAGTCTTACTCAATCAAATGAGGCTTATACTGTATATATAAGCGGAGGTGGGATGTACAACCCAGTGCTAACCGGCGCTATTCAGGCTCTACTACCAGCGATGTCCTTCCGGCGCACAAACGAACTTGGTATTGACGGCGATGCTAAAGAAGCGGTTTTGTTTGCTGTGCTGGCCAATGAATGCTTAGTAGGTGGAACGACTTCCTTTGGCAATCGACAGGGCGTACCAACCGTGTCAATGGGAAAAGTGAGTTTTCCAAGGTGAACCGAAGAGCTTAACTCTTCGGCCGAAATACCTTCATAACGGTTTCGTTCGTGGTTAGATAGGGCCCGTTGATGAGATCGATGCAATAGGGAATAGCCGGGAATACTACTGACAGACACTGTGCAATAGCCGTGGGTTTGCCCGGTAAATTCAGCAGAAGCGTCTGGTTGCGAATACCCGCCGTTTGCCGGGAGAGAATGGCCGTTGAGACGTATTTAAGACTTTCCTGGCGCATAAGTTCGCCAAACCCAGGCAACATTTTCTGGCAAACGGCTTCCGTGGCTTCGGGCGTAACATCGCGCAGGGCGGGGCCAGTGCCCCCTGTTGTAACCACCAGGCAGCAACTTTCAGCGTCGGCCAGTTCAATCAACGTGGCTTCGAGCTGGTCCTGCTCATCAGGAATAACGCGGTAGACCGGTTGCCAATCGCACGTCAGCCACTCAGTTAGCAATTTAACAACGGCTTTACCGGGGATGTCCTCATAAACTCCCGCACTCGCCCGATCTGATACGTTGATGATGCCAATTTTAATCATTTTAATCGGTCAGGGTTTCTTTCGCTTCAACGCCAGATCGTGCGCCGTGTCGTAATAAGAACGCAGGTTGCTCCAGTCAAAGACCTCGGCGATGCTCTCAACTCGGTTGCGTTGCGCGATACGGTCACGCTGGGAAGCCTTAACGAAGCGAAACAAAACGTTGGCCAACTGGTCGGCGGCTTCATCGAAATTCTGCGTACGGCGGTTGATTACGTAGATACCCCGACTTTCGTAATCACGCATGATTTGCATGATAAAATCTCCAAAACCAGACTGGTCACTCGTAACAGTTGGAATACCACGCACAACGCATTCCAGTGGCGTGTAGCCCCAAGGTTCGTAGTAACTTGGAAACACACCAAGGTGGCAACCCCGCACAAACTGACTATAATCTAAGCCGAACAGGGGATTAGTGGAGGCAATGAAATCGGGGTGATAAACGATTTTTACCCGATCGTATTCGTTGTTGACCAAGTTAGCCTTTCGAATAAAACGCGTCATATCGTCTTCCTGCACCAGGTTGTGCGTAAGGAAAGGAGGCAGGCGCTTTGTTTTCCAGCTCTGAACAGTTCGCCGAAGCCGAAGCCGCCAGTATTCATCCACAAAATTGTTCAGGTCAGGCAACGCAATACCCTGATCCGACGCTGCCGCCTGGAAAAGCCGCTCACCAACCTGCTTCTCAATGTTTTCGCATGTCTCCTGAATTTCGTCGAGCAGGGCGCGCGAGTGCAAGACGTCCGGATTGATAGACGTGTAGGGCTGCTTGGTAACCATGAACATAATCACCGTCATGTCCATGCGGGCTTCACGCATCCGAAAGTTAAGCCGGGCAAGAGCTTCCAGTGTCAGGTCATAGCCTTTGTTGGAGAATTCAAACCGTCCGGATGTAAAGAAGTACAGGGTCTTTTCCAGATCAAATGAATAACTCTGGAAAAAGTGACCCATCACAAACTCATGAATTTTCTGCTTATACCGAACGTGCAGATTCTGAAACTCGTGTACGGCGGCAAACCGGGTAATATTCAGGCCGTTGGGTAAGACTAAATCAGGAATACGACCCAGGAAAACCTCACATTCCCGGGCCGTTACGTCGCTGACGGTTGTAAACACATTGGCCTGCAGGGCCGCCAGCCGTTCAATGGTTGCCTGGGTCTCGATGCCGTAATGTTGGGCTTCGCGCTTCCAGTCGAAGAAGGGGAGCTTACCGTAGAAACCCGCTTCGTTCTGCGCCAGGTAGCGGCCAAGCATGGTGGCGTGGGTAGTAAATACGGTAGCTACCTTAACATTGTCCCGACGCAGGTCTGGCAGGCCGGTGCTGGCCATCCACTCGTGGAAATGCGCGACTAAATCAACTCGTTTGGCATGGTCGGCGGCTAGCAGCGTAATAAACTGCCGGACCA
>JAQBNX010000540.1 GCA_028288385.1 Spirosoma sp. | reverse complement strand
GGGGATACGAATGGACGCCCCCCGGTCCGAGATGCCGTAGGAGAACTGGTCGATGGACTGGGTTTCATGTTTGCCCGTCAGGCGCAGGTGGTTGTCGGCTCCGTAAACGGCAATATGAGCTTTAACAACATCGGCGGGTGCAAAAGCCTGGCAGACGGTGTCATACGTTTCTTTGTTGCCAGCCGTGCGCAGGAGCGAGTTTGAGAAGTTGGCGTGCATACCCGAGCCATTCCAGTCGGCGTCGGTGCCCAGCGGCTTGCAGTGCCAGTTAATGGCTACGTCATAAGATTCGCCAATGCGCTCCAGCAGGTAGCGGGCTACCCAAATCTGGTCGCCGGCTTCCTGAGCGCCTTTGGCGAAAATCTGGAATTCCCACTGGCCGGGGGCTACCTCAGCGTTAATTCCCTCAACGTTCAGTCCGGCATCCAGGCATACGTCCAGGTGTTCTTCGATAATGTTGCGGCCAAAGGCATTCTTCGCGCCAACCGAGCAGTAGTACGGTCCCTGCGGAGCCGGATCGCTGTCGGCCTGAAAGCCCAGAGGTTTATTAGTTTCGGGGTCCCAAAGGAAGTACTCCTGCTCAAAGCCAAACCAGAAGTCGTTATCGTCATCTTCAATCGTAGCACGGCCGTTGGTTGGGTGGGGTGTTCCGTCGGCATTCATCACTTCGCACATGACGAGATAGCCATTTTTGCGCTGTGGGTCAGGACAGATGAACACAGGCTTCAGCAAACAGTCCGACGCACCACCCGGTGCTTGCTCAGTCGACGAACCGTCAAATGACCACATCGGACAATCTTCGAGGCTACCGGAGAAATCGGCTTCAATTTTCGTTTTTGAACGCAGGCTTTGGGTTGGCTTGTAGCCATCGAGCCAGATGTACTCTAATTTCGACTTTGTCATGGTTGTCAAGAAGGATTGAGTCAGATTGAAGTTTTGTTACGATACGTTGGGCAAATATAAGGCGGTCTTACCATAAATTATAAAGGTATAGAAGGCTTTTAACCGTATTTATTACTGACTTTGTCTAATTATTATAATTTAAATTCGATAAGTACATAAAATTCCGTATTTTATGCTTAATTAAATAACGTTTGACTAATTGATAGTTAGCCAAATATTAGCTGTTTATTATGATTTTCTGCCTCTTTCTTATAGTAAAAAGGGCCTGATCAGTTAGTTTATGAACTAAATAGGCATTTAAGCTAAACAACTGAATTAGCCAATAATTTGGTGGTTTAATACTTAATCCACTAGGTGTTTTTAGTACCTTGCCCTGTGAAATAACCGGTTTTGATGCAGACGCTTCCCATCCATCTCGACGTATTTGCATTAGTCATTCTGTTGGGGGTGGCTCAGGGGTTGTTTCTGGGTGGGTTCTTCCTTAGTGGATCACGGGGGTATTCGCTGGCAAACCGTTGTCTGGGGTGGTTCCTGCTGTCGCTGGCAGCAATCAGTGCCGAAATATTCCTCAACTACAGCAACTACATGTTTCGGGTGTTGTGGTTAGTGGATTTTGCGGAGCCTTTCAATTTTGTTCTTGGACCGTTGTTCTACTTTTTTGTATTCAGTCGCGTTCGGCACCGGTTGCCCATTCGGTGGGGCTGGCATTTGCTGCCGTTTACCATTTGGATCGTCAATGCCGCTACGTGGCTTTTTCAGCCCCTGGCCTGGAAGTATAACTCTTATATCGACTCGCTGCATCCGGAGTTATCTGTTATTCCGTCTCGGTCCTATTGGCAGGAAGATTTTACGGGTCTACGCCCTTACATAAACGAATTGACCTTGCTGAGCTGCCTGGTATATGCCGTGCTGGCTCTCTTAATACTTAGAAACGCCAGCCGCCGTGATGCCAGGTTTTGGTTATCCCCTAATCATAACACACTACGTCTGTTAAGCTGGTTTTTTGCACTTGTCCCCGTGCTGATCGTTATTATAAAGCCACAGTTTTACGAAGACCTCGGCGACTACCTCTTGGCTACGTACATAGCCGTGACGATCTACGCGACGAGTTTTTTAGTCATGCGTAGTTCCTCATTTTTCAGTGATGAAGTAGATCGTCCTTTGGTCGAACAACCGCAACCAGTGGCTCAGCCATTCGTCGAACCAAAAAAGAAATACGAAAAATCGTCACTGTCGGAGGAAATAGAAGATGCACTCTTGCAGAAGCTTACCCGACTTATGGACGAGGAGAAACCGTATCTGGAAAGCGACATGTCGCTACCTAAACTGGCTAGCCGGCTACACACCACGCCCCATCATCTTTCGCAGTTGCTAAATGATCGGCTCGACCAGGGTTTTTTTGATCTGCTCGCCACCTACCGCATCCGGGAGGCACAGGCAATGCTACAGGATTCAACGCTGGTTCATCTAAAAATTGATGAGATTGCCGAGCGGGTTGGCTATAATTCTCCTTCTGCTTTTCACACGGCTTTTAAGCGGCTAACCAGCCAGACACCGGCCCAGTTTCGCCAGGCTGTCACTACGTCCCGGTCGGCGTGAACTTCAAGACGGTAGGGAAATAGAACATTTAACTTCGGTTGAGCCCAGATTTGGGCCATCGAACACAAGTTTTTCTATCATGGTTTCCCGTACACAATCTGCTACGTTCCCGGCTGGAGAAGAAAACCGCCTTTCGGCTTCTACGCGTCGCTACGACCTCGACTGGCTGCGCGTCATTGCCATTCTGACGCTGCTCTTTTACCACACCGGTATGATATATGTATCGTGGGGCTGGCATATTCAAAGCATCGAGCAAAGTCAACCAATGGAAGAAGTGATGCGCTGGCTCCACCGCTGGCGGATGCCGTTGCTGTTCTTTATATCAGGTGCCGGTACGTTTTTCGCTCTACGTAAACGTACTGCAGGGGTTTATGCCGGGGAGCGCGTTCGTCGACTGTTCATACCACTTGTCTTTGGCATGTTCGTCATTGTGCCGCCCCAGATTTATATTGAATGGTTATTCCAGGGTCGGTTTACGGGTAGCTACGCCGAGTTTTATCCCCAGGTGTTTAAGTTTCAGCCTTACCACGACGGCGGCAGGGGTGGAGCCTTTAGCTGGCATCACTTGTGGTTCATTTGCTATTTGTTTTTTTATTCGCTGCTGAGCATACCCCTTTTTCGGTGGCTGAAAAGCGATGCGGGTCAGCGATTTACGGATCGGGTTGGCCTGTTGATTGCCCGGCCCGGTGGGGCAATCAGTTTGTTGTTAATCATTATTGCTAGTCAGGTATTGCTCAAACCTTACTTTCCCGAAGAAACCCACGCGTTGACCAATGACTGGGCTTATTTCGTCAAAAATCTGCTGCTATTCTGGTTCGGGTACGTCCTGGTGAGTCGGCGTCCGTTCTGGCAAGCCCTCACCAATCAGCGTCAGATTTTCTTAGTGGGCACGGTACTCTGCACGGTGATTCTGTACGGTTCGAGGGCAGTTTGGGGCCAGGACGTTATTGACAATACGCTCTGGCTGGACCTACTCTATAGCATCAACAGCGACTGCCTGACATGGTTTTCGGTGCTGATGACGATTGGCTATGGGTATCGGTATCTGAATATTGATAAACCCATTCTGAAACACCTCAACGAAGCGGTTTATCCGTTTTACATCCTGCACCAGACCGTTATTGTGCTGATTTGGTATTATGTGCTGACCAGAACCAGCCTGGGAGTTTATGATGGTTT
>JAQBNX010000523.1 GCA_028288385.1 Spirosoma sp. | reverse complement strand
AACCAATGCCCGACGAACACTGGATTCTATATGAGTCGATTATCTGGTGAGTAATTGACAAATAGCCTGACCAGAATCTTATAAAAGCGAAAATCCTGCCGGGCTGTTAAATTATCAACGGCAGTCTTATTAATATACAATACGTATGGAAACGAGGCAACATAATCACAGCCACACAGATACCTGTTTCGACTGCGCCGAAGCCTGCGAACGCTGCCTCACGGCCTGCCTGGAAATGGGCGACGCCGATAGCAAAGGCCACGATATGACGGACTGCATCAAACTTTGCCGAGACTGCGCCGATATCTGCACACTGTGTGCCCGGCTACAGGCCCGTGGTTCACGGTTTATGGCCCAGTTCATGCAGCTTTGCGCCGACGTGTGCGAAGCCTGTGCGACCGAGTGCGAAAAACATGCCGATCACATGGCCCATTGCAAAGCCTGTGCCGAAGCCTGCCGCAGGTGCGCTCAGGAATGCCGTCATATGGCCAATGCGTCGTAACTGAAAAGCACATCTAGTTAACCACTCTATTAAACCCAAAACGAATTAGAAATGAATTTCCTGCATAGCCTGCTGATGCTCTTTTGGATAACCATGCAGCCACCTCTGGACAAGGCACAAACGATTGGCACGGGCATCCACCCAGCCGTTGGCACAGACCCGGCTGGTAGGGTCCATGTCGTATTTGGACGGGGTCAAACGATTTGGTACGTAACCTCTACCGATGGTAACGTTTTCACGACCCCAGTACTGGTCGATAGCCTGCCGGGTCTGCATCTTGGTGCTTCGCGCGGCCCGCAAATCGCTGCGACTAATCAGTCGGTGGTAATTACGGCCATCAACAAAGCAGGCAATGTGAAGGCATATACCCTCGATCGCGCTACGGGTCGCTGGCTAAAGTCAGTCGCCGTATCAGATAAGCCCGATGTGGCCAAAGAAGGATTTGTAGCGCTGGCTGCGGGACCCGACAACAGTTATAATGCCCTTTGGCTCGACCTGCGCGACAACCAGCGTAATAAATTGGCTGGAGCGAGGTCTCAGGATGGTGGGCAGACATGGTCGAAGAACAAGGTGCTTTATCAATCACCCGACGGCACCATCTGTGAGTGCTGCCAGCCATCCATGGTGAGCTGGGGCCGTGACGTCGCCATTATGTTTCGAAACTTCCTGTCTGGTTCGCGGGACATGTATGTTTTGAAGTCAGCGGATGGGGGACAGACCTTTGGTCAGGCCGAAAAAATGGGCCAGGGCACCTGGAAACTCAATGCCTGCCCAATGGACGGGGGTGGCTTATTTATAGCGCCCAACGGAGCTATTTCGACGGTATGGCGCCGTGCCGACAAACTGTTTACGGCCCGACCAGAACAGCCTGAACGAGAAATTGGAGTGGGCAAAAACGCGAAGATCGTTACGACGGGTAAGGGCGACTACGTTGTTTTTCAACGTGACGGACAGGTTTGGACCCTCAGTCCGGGTCAAGCCCAGCCCGAATCTTTGGGAGAAGGGGCTTATCCAAAACTAACCCTGCTGCCAGATGATAAGGTACTTTGCCTATGGGAGCAGGCCGGAACGGTCCGGGCTGAATTTATTCAATAAAGGCACCCAATAGCAACGTAATGAAAAAGACCATTGTAGTCATTTTGCTGAGCATATCCCAGGCAACGCTGGCCCAGCATCAGCACCACGAAGTGACAAAACCGTCGGACCGATCTATGCCGGGCACCTCCATACCGCGAAAAACCACGCCAGCGAAAGCACAACCAACGAATAAGTCTAAAGCCGACACAACCAGGCCGATGGATCATTCGACAATGGACCACTCAATGCCTGGGATGAATATGGACCATTCCAGCCATGATGGCAGGATGACCACCGATGTCTCAATGGGAGCGATGACTACACTAAACGACGGAATGACGATGGACACCAGTATGGGAATGACTCACTCGCTGTCGCGTAATCTGTCAATGAACCGCAACGGGTCCGGTACGTCGTGGCATCCCGATAATACACCCATGTACGCGTATATGCGTCATCCATCCAGACCTAATGGATGGAGTACCATGCTCCACTACGCCGTTTACCTGCGCTATACAGCCCAGAACATCAATAATACAGGTGGGCGCGGGCGTAGTAGCCAGTTAGGTGCTCCAAACTGGGTCATGGGTATGGCCCAGCGCAGAGTGGGACAACATGGGCTGTTTCAGGCGCGGGCCATGCTGTCGCTCGATCCGCTGACGGTGACCAATGGAGGGTATCCACTCCTGTTTCAGACGGGCGAAACCTACAAAGGCCAACCGCTAATTGACCGGCAGCATCCGCATGATCTGGTATCTGAATTGTCGGTGAGTTACGCGCACGCATTGAGTCGGGACATCGATCTCTACGGCTACGTTGGCTACCCCGGCGAACCGGCGATGGGTCCACCCGCTTTCATGCACAGGATATCGTCATTCAATAACCCCGACGCGCCCCTGAGCCATCACTGGCAGGACGCTACCCACATCCTGTTCGGAGTCACAACGGTGGGCTTTCGGTATAAGTGGATTAAACTCGAAGGGTCGGCCTTTACGGGTCATGAACCAGACGAAAACCGGTATAATTTTGACAAACCCCAGTTCAATAGCTATTCCTATCGGGTGTCGGTCAATCCCTCACCATCATTGGCCCTCCAGTTTTCGCAGGGATTTCTGAAAAGCCCGGAAGAAGCCCACCCCGGCGAAGACGTAGTGCGCACAACCGCGTCTGTATTACACAGCAAAGGACTTGGTCGGGAAGGGCGCTACGTTACATCAGCGCTGGTCTGGGGGCAAAACACGCACGATGGCGTGAACGAACGGGCATATCTGGCCGAGAGCAGTTTACAGCTTGACCGAACGGCGTTTTATGGCCGTTACGAAAATGTGACCAAGTCAGCGGAGGAACTGGCCCTAACAGACCCTATTGATCCTGGCTTTGGCCACAGTGAGTTAAATTCTGCTCAATTGCTCACCATAAATAACCTTACGTTGGGCTTGAACTACCGCATTGCCCAGCACCGTAATACTGATTTAGTCCTGGGTGTTCAACTGACGGGTGCCCTGCTCGATAAAACACTCGAGCGTATTTATGGTCGCTATCCAATTTCCGGACAGATCTATCTTCGCCTGTCACCCTCACTCATGACCATGAGCAGTATGATGAAGAGAATGAACGGGCAAGTCAATCGCACCGGCGCACCGGCTGGGCAAGTCCATGCCGGGCACCATTAGATATAAATTTTCGTTATTAATCAACCATAAACCTTGTACAACCATGTTGCGTAACCTATTTCTGACTACCCTGACTTCACTGGTCATGTTGGGCACTGGATTTGCCGGTGCATCGCCCCGCGACGACAATGAAAAAGAAGTAAAAATTAAGACATCCGCTATCTGTGAGATGTGCAAAGCACGTATCGAACGCAACTTGGCGTTTGAGAAGGGTGTGAAAGAATCGACACTGGACGTAAAGACGAAAGTCGTTACCATTAAATACAACCCGGCTAAAACAGACGTTGCCAAATTGAAGGCCAACATCAGCAAAACCGGCTATGATGCAGAAGAAGTTATGGCCGATGCCGCTGGCTACGCTAAATTGCCGAGCTGCTGCAAAAAGAATGGTGGCATGAATCACCAGTAACTTCAGTTAAACGAATTTAACAGCAACGCCCCATCATCAGATATCTGATGATGGGGCGTTGCTGTTAATAGAAAGGTATTTATCGAATCCAAGGCTGGCTGGTCAATTGATAAACACGTCGTCGTTCCAAAAAAACGTTTATTGAAACGCATTACGTAATTGAGCGGCTGCAAATTGTTGCGCCTGGGCTGCTTCAGGAACAATGGCCCACATCCCAAAAAACTCGTGTGTAACGCCCGTGTAAAGTTGATAAGCTACGGGTACACCGGCCATTTTAAGCCGTTCACGAAGGGCCATACCTTCGCTTTGTAACGGGTCTATTTCAGCGCCAACAATCGTGGTTGAAGGTAAGCCACCCAGGTTTGCTACGTCTGTCAGCGAAATTAAAGGACTGTCACCATCAGCAGGCGTATTAAAATACTTCTCCACGAAC